>NZ_JBEZYU010000009.1:0-146853 GCF_040638875.1 Nocardia sp. NPDC024068
GTCCGATCACAGCCGCCGGTTGTGGACACTGCTGGTGTTCATGATCTGGCACGGGCGAAGCCACGAGTCTCGAGGGCTGACAGCAGACGCCAAAGGGGCCGAACCCCGCGCGCGCCAGCGCGCCAAAAACACAGACCTTGTTGCCCTCCCCGCCCCCACCCCGTTGAATGCAAACCATGGCAGACAGCGCGGTCCGGGAGTTCGATATCTGTGTCGTGGGGCTGGGCCCCTCCGGCAGAGCCCTGGCCCACCGCGCCACCGTGGCCGGTCTGCGCGTCGCCGCCGTCGACCCCCGGCCCGACCGTCTGTGGCCGCCGACCTTCTCCTGCTGGATCGACGAGCTCCCGGATTGGTTGCCGCACAGTGTGATCGCGAGCCGCATTCCGGCGCCCGTCGTCTGGACGACCGCCGCGATCCGAATCGACCGGCCCTACTGCGTGCTGTCGAAACCGCTGCTGCGCGATGCGCTGCCGCTCGACGACGCCCGCGTGTACGCGGGACGGGCCACCCGGGTGGACGCGCATGAGGTCGAGTTGGCGGACGGCACGGTGATTCGCGCGGGAGTGGTGGTGGATTCGCGCGGTATGCCCACCCTCGGTGACCGGCGCGCGGCGAGCGCGCACGGCATCTTCGTGGCGGCGGAGACGGCGGCGCCGATGGTCGGTGCGGGTGAGGGGCTGCTGCTGGATTGGCGGCCGGAGAACGGCGCCGGCCCCGACGAGCCCCCGTCGTTCCTGTACGCGGTTCCACTGGGCGACGGCACGGTGATCTTCGAGGAGACCAGTCTGGGGTTGCGCGGCGGTATGCCGCAGCACGAGCTGCGCAGGCGCACCCTGGCGCGGCTGGCGGCCCATGGGATCGTGCTCACCGGGGAGGAACCGAGTGAGGCCGCCCACTACCCGTTGGACTCCCCGCCTCCGGCGAAGGGCGTGGGCCGGGTGGTGCCGTACGGGTCACGGGGCGGGATGATGCACCCCTGCACCGGCTACAGCGTCGCCGATTCGTTCGCACTGGCCGATACCGCGGTCGCCGCTGTCCAGCGGGGCGAGGACGCGGTCGCCGCGTTGTGGCCGTGGCAGGCCCGCCTCACCTACTGGATGCGGATGCGCGGGCTGTGGGGCCTGGGGCGCCTCACCACCGAACAGTCGATCGCGATGTTCGACTCGTTCTTCTCCGCGTCCCCACGGGGGCAGCGGGCTCTGCTCTCGGCCCACGACGATTACGCGGCCCTCGGCGCGGTGCTGGTCAACACCGTCTCCCGCACCTGGCCGTTCCGCTGGCGTTTCGACCTGGTCGGCTGGCGGAATCGCGACCGCTGGGTGGATTTCCCCTTCGCGCCCGCCGATAGTGAGCGGCGGGCGACGGAGCCTCAGCGGTAGGCGCTCAGCCGCCGGTCTCGGCGGCCTTCCGGTAACCGCGGACCGCGGGGTAGCCCAGCACGAGGATCACCCCGCCCACCCACAGCAGTGTGTCGATGAGCGGTTCGGCCACGGGGCCGCCGTAGGACAAACCCTTCATCGCCTCGATGGCGCAGCTCATCGGCTGGTTTTCCACGGTGGATCGCAGCCAGGACGGATACGCGAAGACCGGGACGAAACCGGAGTTGAAGAACAGCAGCAGGTTGGTGAGCAGGCCGACCACCTGAACCAGTAGCGCGCCTTCGGTGAAGGTGGCCACCGCGGTGATGAACACGGCGAAACCGATACCGAACAGGACCGGGATACCGATCAACGCCAGCGCCGCCCACGGGCCCTGACCGAATCGGAAGCCGAGCGCGAAACCCACCGCCAGGACGATCAGTGTGGTGATCAGCACCCGGATGGCCTCGGCCAGCAATCGTCCGGTGAGGCCCGCGGCGCGATGGATCGGCATGGTCCAGAACCGGCCGAGCAGACCGGTGGCCTTCTCGGTCTTGAAGCCCAGCGCGCTGACCACCGCACCGGTCATCGCCGCGACCAGCATGATCATCGGAACCGTGCCGTAGACCGCGGGCTTCCCGGTGAACGAGGAGATGGAGTCGTCGAGGACGATCCAGAACATCACCAGGGTGAGCGCGGGGTAGACGATCGTCTGGATGGTGGTCGCCGGATCGCGCAACCACGCGGTCAGCAGGCGTTGGCACTGGATCCAGCTGTGCACCGCCCAGACGACCGGGGATTTCTCGGATCGCGGATCGGCCCGCGGCAGTTCGAGCGCCGCGGCCCGCTCCCGGTTGCCGGGACCGGTGCGAACGGAAGAATCGATAACGCTCATGCCCGCCTCACACTCGCCCACACCGCGAACGGCACGAACAGCACCGCCAGCGCGATCAGCCAGATCAGGCCCACCCGCAGCACCTCCCAGGTCACACCGTCACCGGCCATATCGCGCATCGCGTAGGCGAACTGGGTGATGGGCTGGTTGCGCACGAACGGCCGGACCCATTCCGGAAAACCGGTCTCGGGGACGAAACCGCAGGACATCATGCCGAAGATCAGGGTCGGCAGGGTGAGCGCCTGACTGAGGGATTCCGGGCTCTTGGTGAGACTGCCCAGTCCGTCGGCGCCGATTGCCAGCACGGTGCCGACAGCGAGCGCGAACGCGCAGAATCCGATCGTCTGACCCCAGCCGGCGGTGAATTCGAAACCGATGATGTGCCCGTAGATCAGCGCGGCGGTCAGCGAGGTCACCGATCGGACCAGGCCCGCGGCGATCCGCGAGGTCAGCGGCACCAGGATGCCGATCGGCATGGTCTGCAGCCGGGTGCTGAAGCCGGTGAGTGCCTCGAAGGCGGCCAGCTGCGCATTGGACATCATGGTGAACGCCATCGTCTGCAACACCACGATCGGCATCACGAACTGGGCGTAATCGATGCCCTGGAACTGCATGACATAGCGCAGCGGCAGGTAGAAGCCGACTGTGAACACCAGGGGCGTGAGGATGGCAGCGATCAGTTCGCCCCGGGTCGCCATGGTCCAGATCACGCGGCCGGTCAGCGCTCGCCACTGGGCGAACGACGACACCCGGGTGCGCGGCAGTTCGGCGAACAGTTCGGCGGGGGCGAGGGCGGGCGCGCTCACGGGGTCTCCCCCGAGCCCTCGCCCTGGCCCGGTTGACCGGTGATCGACAGGAAGACATCGTCGAGCGAGGGTCGGCGCAGCCCGATATCGGCCAGCGCTATATCGGCGGCGTCCAGCCGCCGCAGGGCCTCGGCCAGCGTGGCGGCGCCCTCGGGGGCCGGAATCGAGAGCCGGTCGGCGTCGGCCAGTTCGGCCGACACCGCGGGCGGTACGAGTTCGCCCAGTGCCGCGGCGGCGCGGGCCAGCGCGCTCGGGTCCAGCGGAACCACCTCGCAGTAGCTACCGCCGGTTTTCTCCTTGAGTTCGTCGGCGGTGCCCTCGGCGATCACCGTGCCCTTGTCGATCACGATGATGTTGTCCGACAGGACATCGGCCTCTTCGAGGTACTGGGTGGTGAGCAGGACCGTGATGCCCTGTTCCTTCAGCGCGCCCACCAGATCCCAGACGCCCTGGCGGCTGCGGGGATCGAGACCGGTGGTGGGCTCGTCGAGGAATACGACCTCCGGCCGCACCACGAGCCCGCAGGCGATATCCACCCGGCGGCGCATGCCGCCGGAGTACTGGCGCACCGCGCGCCGGCCCGAGTCGACCAGATCGAATTCCGCGAGCAGGGTATCGGCGCGTTTGCGGGCCGCGGACCGGCTCAGGCCCATCAACCGGCCGAACAGCTCCAGGTTCTCCCGGCCCGTCAGGTTCTCGTCGAGAGCGGCGTACTGGCCGGTCATCATGATCGACCGGCGCACCCCCGCCGGGTTCTGGCGCACATCGTGACCCGCCACGACCGCGGTACCGGAATCCGGGCGCAGCAGCGTGGACAGGATCTTCACCGCGGTCGTCTTACCGGCGCCGTTGGGCCCCAGGATTCCCAGCACGGTGCCGCGGGCGGCGCGGAAACCGACCCCGCGCAGCGCGTGCACGTCCCCGAAGGATTTGGTGATGCCCTCGACCCGCACCGCGTCATCGGACACCGTCGAGGCCGGCGCGGCGGCCCGAGCGGGCGCCCCGTTCTCCGCCCCCCGGGTCGTGGTCTCGAGCCCGGACGGGCGGGTGCCCACCGACTCTGCCGGTGGGACATTGTCGCCGGCGGCTGTCCCGGCATCGTTCGAACTCGGCATCAACTCTCCACTATCGGCCGGACAAGTGTTGCGGGTGACCGGCGCATCGGTATCCCGCTGGATGATCCCTGGCGCCGGGCGCGATGTTACCGGCTGAGGTCACAGCCCCCGGCCCGCCGCCTTACCCCGAACCTCGACAGGATCAACTGTGCGTTTGCTCACAACACCGGGCCGATCCATTGTTTACCCTGGTCGGCGGCGCAAGGACAGTGCACGGGCAGTGCTGGTGCCTTGTCGGCCCGGTGTGCACCACCATAATCTGAATTTCATGGCCGATACCGCGCAGCCCGAGGTGGCGGCGCGTTCGGGAGGACCCGGCCGACCGAGCGTGCTCACGTCCCACGACCCCCGCACCGGGGAGATCGTCGGCACCTACCCCGTGGCCGGCCCGAGCGAGCTCGCCCGCGCCGTCGACACCGCACGATCCGTCGAGAACTGGTGGTCGACAGCGGGTTTCGGCACCCGTAAACGACTGCTGCTGGAGTGGAAACGCGTAATCGCGCGCCGGGCCGCGCAACTGGTGGACATCCTGCGCGAGGAGACCGGTAAACCCGAGGCCGATGCCGCCATCGAGGTCTGGCTCGCCGTGGAGAATCTGGACTGGGCGGCCCGCAACGCGGGCCGGGCACTGGGCCGGCGCGCTCTGGCCTCGAACTGGCTCACCCGCAACCAGCGCGCGTCGGTGGGATACCTGCCGCTCGGCGTCGTCGGAGTCCTGGGACCTTGGCAGAACCCGGTTTTCACGCCCATGGGGTCGATCGCCTACGCCATGGCCGCCGGAAACGCGGTGGTCTTCAAACCGCATGAGCTTACCAGCGGCACCGGCGCGTGGCTGGCGGAGACCTGGCGGGAGGTCGCGCCGGACAAACCGGTCCTGGTGGCCGTCACCGGCGACGACTCCACCACCGCCGCGCTGTGCCGGTCCGGCGTGGACAAGATCGCCTACGCCGGGCCCGAGGCACCGGGCCGCGAGGTGATCTCGCTCTGCGCTCAGACGATGACGCCGGTGGTCGTGGAAAGCTCCGGTAAGGGCGCCATGATCGTGCACGTCGATGCGAAACTCGACGACGCCGCCGAGGCCGCGGTGTTCGGATCCATGGCCGACGCCGGGCAGAACGCCACCGGGGTGCAACGAGCTTACGTCGCCGCGTCGGTCTACGACCAGTTCCTCGAGCTGGTGGTGGCGCGCGCGCAGGCGCTGCGTCCGGGTGGCGACAGGCGCGCGTCCTACGGGCCGATGATCCTCGAAACCCAGACCGAGGTGGTTCGCAAGCAGGTCCGCGACGCGCTGGCCCGCGGCGGGCGCGCGGTCGTCGGCGGTCTGGACTCGATCCGCGAACCCTATGTGGAGCCGATCGTGCTCGCGGATGTGCCGGAGGAGAGCATCGCCATCACCGAGGAGGGCATCGGACCGGTGCTCATCGTGAACAAGGTGCGCGATCTCGACGACGCCGTCACCCGCATCAACGACGCCCGGCGCGGTATCGCGGTCTCCGTGTTCACCCGCGATATCGCCGAGGTCGAGATCTACGCCGAACGGCTGCGCGCGGGCGTCGTCACCGTGAATACCGCGACCACCTACGCGAGCATCCCGGCGCTGCCGTTCGGTGGGGTCGGCGAATACGGTCAGGGCCACAGCCACGGTGTGCTGGGGCTGCGCGAGTTCAGCCGCACCCTCTCGATCACCCGCAACCGATACGGCGAACCGCTGGGCCTGTCCAGTTTCAACCGGAACCGGCGACGGCTGCGGATAGCCCGCACGGTGTTCCGGTTCCGCCACGGTTAGAACGGGCGCGCACGGGGGCGTGCCGAGGGCGGCAAACCGGCGCCCAACCGTCGGTTCAGCCCTCCCCGGACGTCCCGAGCAGGGTGGCCATCATGAGGGCGTGGACCCGGGCCATGTGTTCCGGGCGGGGGTCGAAACGGATCAGCCGGCCCACATCGATCACCTGGCCGATCGCCGAATGCACCCGGAACCGGGCCTCGATCGGATCACCGTCCAGCAGATTCGCCCATTCGTGCACGTTCTGCCGCTGGATGGCCCGCAGTTTGTGCTGCTCGGCCTGCGGCAGGTTCGGGAACTCCGCGTAATACACCGACATGATCTCGGGCATGGTGAAGCTGAGCCGCACATAGCGGTCGGCGATCTTGGCGACCGCGTCGGCGCGGCCGGTGGCCTCACCGAGCGCCTCGGTGATGGCGAAGGCGAGCCGTTCGCCGGTGCGGTGGAAGGCCGCCGCCAGCAGATCGGATTTACTGCTGAAGTACCGGTACACGCTGGAGGCGTTGATGCCGACCGCCGCGCCGATCTCCTCGATACTGGCCTCGTGATAGCCGCGGCGGCCGAATATGCGGATCGCCTCGGTGAGCAACTGCTCCCGCTTCGAGGTCACCGGCAGGCCGCGCGGCTGGTCGTCCGGCACCCCGGCCGCGGGTGCGGGTGGCAGTTCGGCGCGGACGATGGACCATGCCATATCGCGCAGCAGCGGCAGCAGTTTCGCGCTGGACAGCGCGGTGCGATGCGCGGAGATACTGCCGATCACGCTGAGCACCGCGGCGGCCAGCAGCGCGACGTCCTCCGCGCGCGCATCGGGGCGCAGGTCCGCGATGGGCGTCGCGAAGGTGTTGTTGATCTCGTTGTAGAGCGTGCGGATCCGGGCCCGGTCGGGCTGCTCCAGATAGCGGCCCTCCCACCGATACAGCCCGGCTTCCCGCCGGATCTCGATGGTGTGCTCGGCCACCGCCCGGATCAGTCCGTCCAGCCGTTCGTCGGCGCTCGCCGCACGATCGTCACCGGACCGGGCCGCCTCGAGCAGCTGTGTGGCACCCTCTTCGGCCGCGGCGACCAGCAACGCGTACTTGTTGGCGAAATGACGGTAGAGAGCCGGGCCGGAGATCCCCACCTCGGCGGCGATCTCGTCCACCCCCACCGGGTAATATCCGCGCTCACTGAAGGCCCGGGCCGCCGCGCGCATGATCTGCACCTTACGGTCCTTGGGCCGGCGCCTCCCGTTCTGGCCGTTGCCACGGTCGGCGGGACGAAGGCGCACCGGGTCGGCCCGGCTGCTATCCGCGACCATGCATTCTCCGTTCGCCTCGGCGGCGCCGCCGGTGTTGACAGCGCCCGACAAGTCAACCTAAGTTAACCACAATTCGCAACGTTAACCGCTATTCGCAGTACGGTTGGCACCGGACAGCACCCGATGGAGCGCGCATGGTCAACACCGATTCCCCCACTCCCACCACACAGCCGTCCGGTTTCGCTGCCGTGCACGACGGCCGGGTGCTGCGGGTGACGCTCACCAAGCCCAAGCGGAAGAACGCCATCGACTACGACACCATGGTCGCGCTCGGTGACACCTTCCTGGCCGCGGCCGAGGACAAAACCGTACGCGTCGTGGTGCTCACCGGGGAAGGCGGCGATTTCTGCACCGGCGCAGACCTCGCCGCCGGCGCCGCCGAAGGCTCCCGCGGGATCACCCCCGATATGGTCATGGACGCCGCCAACCGCCTGGTCCGCGCGATCGCCGACCTTCCGGTACCGGTGATCGCCCGCATCCAGGGCGCGACCGCCGGAGTCGGTGTCGGGATCGCCCTCGCCGCCGACCTGGTCTACGCCCAGGCCGACTCCTACCTGCTGCTGGCGTTCGTCAATATCGGCCTGATGCCCGACGGCGGCGCCGCCGCACTCGTCGCCGCCGCGGCAGGCCGCCCCCTGGCCGCCCGCATGGCCCTGCTCGGCGAACGCCTCCCCGCCACCGTCGCCCGCGACGAGGGCCTGTTCGCCGACGTCCTGGCCACCCCCGAGGATCTGGACGCCGCCGTCGAGGCCGCCGCCGCCAAGATCTCCCACGGCCCCCGCCGCGCCCTGGAGCTCACCAAGAAGGCCCTCAACCGCGCCACCCTCACCGCCCTGGACACCGCCCTGGCCGAAGAGAAGGCCGGCCAGATCGAACTCCTCCAGTCCCCCGACTTCTTCGAAGGCGCCGCCGCCATGCTCGGCAAACGCAAAGCCACCTTCGCCGACTAGCCGCAGTTGCCCGGGCCGGGCGGGCCGGGGCCGGAGTTGCACAGCAACCTTTCGTCCCGAATGATCATCGGGTCGAAAGGTTCCGCCGAAGATGCAGGTACTCAGCCGCCGCGCGCTCAACCGGGCCACCCTGGAGCGACAGCTGCTGCTGCGTCGCAGCGACCTACCGGTCGCCGACGCGGTGGAACATCTGGTCGGGATCCAGGCACAGACCCCGCACAGCTGGTACGTGGGCCTGTGGTCACGCTTGGCCGGATTCGTTCCCGGCCGCGCGGCCGACCTCCTCACCGACCGGGCCCTGATCCGGGTCGCCCTGATGCGATCGACCATCCACCTGGTGACCCCGCGCGACGCACGCGCGCTACGTCCGCTGATCCAGCCGGTGCTCGATCGTGACCTGTACCGCAACCACACACACGGCAAGCCCGTGGCGGGTATCGATATGGCCGGGCTGGTCGCCGACGGGATCGAACTGCTCGCGCCCAGGCCGCTGACCAACAGACAACTCGGGGAACTGCTGGGCCCGCGCTGGCCGGGTCGCGTCCCCGCCTCGCTGGTCTACGCGATCCGCAACCAGGTACCGCTGGTCCAGGTGCCACCGCGCGGTATCTGGGGCCGCAGCGGGCCGATCGCCCACACCACCCTCGATGCGTGGCTCGGGCCGGCCGACCCCCGCCCGTTTTCGCTCGAGCAGATGGTCCTGCGCTACCTGACCGCCTTCGGACCGGCCGAGGTGAAGGATGTGCAGATGTGGTCGGGACTGACCCGGCTGAGCGAAATCGTCCAGACCATGCGGCCGGATCTGGCGGTTTTCACAGACGAGGACGGGCGGGAACTGTTCGATCTGCCCGACGCCCCGCGCCCCGATCCCGATACACCGGCGCCACCCCGGTTCCTCTACGACTTCGACAACCTGTTGCTCTCGCATGCGGACCGGAGCCGGGTGCTCACCGAGGCATACCGCCGACAGGGCTACCGCACCCGGCGCGCTGCTCCGCTTCACCGATCCCGGCGCGGAGATCGCCGATATCGTCTTCGCCGCCCCGGGTCGCGGGATCTGAACCGAGAACAGGTACGAAAACGCCCGTGCCGGGCGGCACGTGGCCGCCCGGCACGGGCGTGAGCAGAACGGGCGGGACTAGATTCCCAGACCACCGGCCAGGACCGGCCAGGAAGCCTTGAACTCGTCCTCCCAGTAACCCCAGGAGTGGGTTCCCGTGTCCCGGAAGTTGAACGTCGCCGGGATGCCCAGCGAGTCCAGGCGGTTCTTCAGGTTGTGGGTGCAGAAATTGGTACCCGCCTCGATCACACCGCCGACCAGGATCTGGTTGGCCAGGCCGTAGGAGCCGGGGAGGGTGTGCGGGCCGTTGAGGGTGTCCCAGCGGCCGGGGAGGCCGTTACCGGTGGAGACGTAGAGGTCGACACCGCGCAGTGCTTCGGCGTTGACGTACGGGTCGTTCTTGACCCATTCCTCGGAGCCCTGCGGACCCCACATGTTCTCGGTATCGGCGCCGCCCCAGGTTTCGACGGTGAGGCGCACGAATTCCGAGCCGACCGGGTCACTGGTCTGGGCGCAGCCGCTGTAGGCGGCGGCCGCCTTGTAGAGACCCGGTTTGGCGATGGGCAGCGCCAGCACCGTGGTGCCGGAGGTGGACAGGCCGGCGATGGCGTTGACGCCGTTGGTGCCGAGGGCGCCGTCGACCAGCGGGGGAAGTTCTTCGGTGAAGAAGGTCTTCCACTTGTTGCGGCCGCCCAGCGCCGGCTCGTCCTTGATCCAGTCCGTGTAGTACGTCCAGCTGCCGCCGATGGGCTGCACCACGTTGACGTTCTTGTCGGACAAGAAGTCCAGGGTGTTGGTCTGCGCCTGCCAGGACGCCGAGTCCTCGCCGCCACCGGCACCGTTGAGCAGGTACAGGGTGGGGCGGGGCTCGGAGGCGTCGGCCGGGCGTTGCACGTCGACGGTGATATCCCGGTCCATGGCCGTGGAGTGGACGTAGAGCCGCAGGCTGCGGTCGTCCTTGTACTCGGCTTTGACGATGCGTGATCCGTCGGGTGCCGTGGGGTCGGCCAGCAGCGTCTTGGATTCGATGATCGGATCGGCCGCGGCGGTACTACCGCCGAGCCCCGTCATCACTCCGGTGAGCACCGCTGTGGCCGCGACCATCGCCGCGGCGCGCCTTCCGCCACGCCGGGTGAGTCGACGTATCAATTTCGCACCTTCGCTTCGTCTCGAATTTTCATTCGGGCTCCGTCCGCTACGAACCGGCCCCCGGGCCCGAACGCCTCACAGTATCCGGGCGCGAGTCACCGCGCCCCGGGTGTTCCGACCATGTAGTCGTCCGTTGCGGACATATCGTTACCGTAGCGTTGCCCGATGGTCTCGCTGCGGCCGAGCACGCTGTGGGGTTTCGGAATCGGCATACGTCCGCGATGGTGACGGGAAACACACGTATCGCAGCTCAATCATGCCCGCCCCGGTTGGAGGCGCTCAGCACGACGCGCTCGACGCGGCCGAGATATTCCAGTACACCGTCGCGACGCCGCACGATATCACCGGTGCGGTACAACCGGCCGCCGCCGGCCGCGGCCACGAAACGCGACGCGGTGGGGCCGGGGGCGTCGTAGTAGCCGCGGGCCAGCTGCGGGCCGCCGATGTACATCTCACCGGCGGTGCCCGGCGGGACCGGGCGCAGCCGTTCGTCGAGCAGGTAAACCCGGTCGTTGGTGACCGGGCGTCCGCCGACCGAGCCGACCGTGATCACGCCGGTTTCGTTGTGCCCGTACCAGATGACCAGTTCGGCGCCGGGCAGCTGTGTCATGAATCGTTCGACACCGCCGGCGGGCAGCGCGGCCCCGTCCACCACGACCCTGCGCAGGCTGGGGTGGGCGGCCCGGCCGCCGCCGTCGGTGACCGAATCCAGAAACCGGTCCAGCAGGGCCGGTACGACGTGCACGATGGTCACCCGGTTGGCCGCGATCGAGCGGGAGAGGTCGGCGGCCCGGCCCGGATGGTCGGGCATCAGTATCTGGGCGCCGCTGTGCAGCGGCCGGAACAGCTCCCACAGGGTGATATCGCCGACGGTGGGCGCCGCGTGCAGCACCAGGTCCGCCGAATCGTAGGGGTGGCTGCGCTGTGCCCGCCGCAACCGTTCCACCAGCTGCCGGTGGGTGCCGGTGACACCGGTATCGGAGCCGGGCAGGTAGCGGATATCGGCGATGTCGTCGGCGGCCACGACCGGATCGGCGGCGGGGTCGGCCGGCAGGTCGAGGTAGAGCAGATCTATCGCGACCACCGAGATCCCGGTGTCGGTGCCGACGCCCTCGTCGGAGGTGCTCAGTACGCAGATCGGCGCGGCCGCGGACAGCACCCGGTCGATCTCCTCGGCGGGCCGGCCGGGATCGACCGGCAGGTAGCCTCCGCCGGCACGCAGTACGGCGCAGACCGCGACCACGAGGTCGATACCGGGTTGCATGGCCACCGCGACCGGAGTCTGCGCGCGGACACCGAACCGGATCAGCTCCACGGCCAGCGCCCGGGATTTGCGATCCAGCTCGGCGTAGCTGAGCACCCGCGCGCCCTGCCGTACCGCCGGCACCGCCGGGGTGCGTACGGCCTGCTCGTCGAACAGCGTCAGCAGCGTGCTCTCGTCGTCACGCAGGCCGAGGTCGAGGATCGGCGACATATACGCGGTGGTCTCGACATCGGCGATGGGGCGCAGGAACGTGGTCGGTTCCGGATCCGCGGTGGATTCCGGTTCGGTCGTCAGATTTACCGCTACCCGGTCCGCCGCGGGGGCCTCGGCGGGGGGCGCCGCCGCGGCGGGACGGCGTCGCGGCAGTGGGGACAGGCCGGTCCCCGCTGTCGCGGCCGGTTCCGGCTCGGCCCTGGGGCGGCGCTGCGGCAACGGCGCGAGTCCCGGGTCGCGGGCGGGTTCCGGCTGCTCGGCGACCGGCTCGCCGGCGGCGCCTCGTTGCGGCAGGACCGCGGGTGCGTCGGTCGCTGCCGGTTCCTGGTCCGGTGACGCCGTCTGCGGCCGGCGTTGCGGCAGGCCACTCAGGGCGTTCGACGATGCCGGGTCGGTCCCGGAGCGCCGCTGCGGCAACGCGGGCGGGGCCGGTTCGGGATCGGCCTCGGACACCTCGGGTTCCGGGCGACGCTGCGGCAGCGACACCGGTCCCGGCGCACCGTCGAGATCCGGCGGGGTTTCCGATGCCGCGGAACGGCGCTGCGGAAGACCACTCGGACCCGCCGATTCGGACCCCTGCTGCGCCGCAGGCCGACGTTGTGGAAGCGAGACGGGTTCCGGTTCGGCCGTGGCCGGGAAATCCGTATCCGGTCGCGGGCGCCGCTGCGGAAGCGAGACCGACTCCGGCTCGGCCGCAGCCGGGAAATCCGTATCCGGTCGCGGGCGCCGCTGCGGAAGCGAGACCGACTCCGGCTCGGCCGCAGCCGGGGAAACCGAATCCGGTTGCGCGCGGCGCTGCGGCAGTGACGACGGTACCGGCTCGGCCGCCGACTCCGGTTCGGGCCGGGGACGGCGCTGCGGGAGCGAACCCGGACCCGCCGTGAGCTCCGGGGCGGATTCGGATTCCGACTGTGACCGGCGCTGCGGCAGCGAACCGGAACCGGGCTCGCCCGCATCGGGATTCGGCTCCGGAGCGGGCGTGGGCGCGGCCGAACGTGGCCGCCGCTGCGGCAGGCCGGCCGGTCCGGGATCGGTGGAACCGTACGCGGGCCGGGCGGGGAGGCGATCGGCGGTGATCGGCCGCAGCAGCGAGGTGGTCTCGGCATCCGGCGGGAGTGCCGGGTCGTTCGCGGCGGGTGCGCGAACGGCGTCGACCGCGTCCGGAGCGGGTGCCGGGTAAGCGGCCTCCGGCGCCGGAGCCGCGGGTTCGGCCTCCCGCGGTGGTGCCGGATGTCCCGCTTCAGCCGACAACGTTCGGTAGCCGGCTTCCGGCCGCGCCCCCTGGCCGGTATTCGGCGACAACCCCCCGGGGTCGACCTCGGTCCGCGGGGAGCCGTGGTCGGCTTCCTGCGACAACCCCTTGTAGCCGGCCCCCCGGTGCTCGGCTTCCTGCGACAACCCCCTGTAGCCGACATCCGGCTGCGCCGCACGGTGCTCGGCTTCCGTCGACGGCGCCTCTCGGCCGGTCTCCGGCGACCCGGCCGGAGCACTCTCTTCCGGAGTGCCCCCTCGACCGGGCCCGGGTTCCGGGTCGGTGGGGGCCACGCCGGGACGCAGGCCGTGTTCGGCGAGACCGCCGAGGGCCCGGACCCAGTGTTCCGCGAAGGTTTTCACGTCCTCGCCCACGAACACCGCGGTGGCGTAGTCGAACCGGCACAGCAGACCGTCGTCGGTGGCGTCGACGGTGAGCGCCAGCGGGACACCGTCGGCGGGTCCGTCGGTGTGGACCCGGGCGGGCCGCAGATCCCGGTAGCGCAGGGTGAACCGGCCCGATTCGGCCGCGGCGAATTCGGCCGCGGTCTCGGGGTTCAGGTATCGCAGCAGCGCGTAGCCGGCACCGCCCGCGGGGACGGATCGGACCAGGTCACGGATCTGTACGAGCGCCGCGCCCGCGGCGGGTCCGCCCACCAGCGCCTCGGCGGTGTCGATATCGGTGAGGCGCAGGGCCAGTGGGAATTCGGTGGTGAATCCGCCGACCAGGCCGTCGGCCGCGGCGCTGAGGGAGCGGCTGTCGGCGTCGCAGCGCACCAGCGAGCCGATCGCCCGGGCCACCATGCCCTGTTGCGCGGTGTGCAGGGCGATGGCGACCGCGGTGAGCAGCACTTCGGGCACCGTGGTGCGGTAGGCGCCGGCCGCGGCAGTGACCGCGGCGGTGCCTTCGGCGGTGATCGCCAGCGACACCCGCCGCCGGGAATGGAGATCGGCTGTACCGATCGGGGCCGTGGTACGGGCGGCGGCCAGATTCCGCCGCCACCAGCCCGCTTCGTCGAGCAGGTCGATGGACCGGGCGCGGGCGTCCAGCGCCCGGGCGAGTTCGGGGAGCCGGGTTTCGCGGGCGTCGCCGAGCGCACCGGTACCGAGTCCGTCGATGATGATCCGCCACGATCGGTCGTCCACAACCAGGCCGTTGGCCACGACAACCAGCCGGCGTTCCGGTTCGGCGCCCGTCAGCACGAAATGGATATTGCGCCCACTCACCGGGTCGAGGGCGTCGGCCGCCGCCTGTACGACATCATCGGTGGCCACCGTGTTCTCGCCGGATTCCGGTCCGAGCCACCAGTACTGGCGCTCGCCACGCTGACCCCGGGGCGGAATCCACAGCGTCGTTCCCTGTTCACCGGCTTCGAGCCGGGCCCACAGCATCGGATGCCGCAGCACCAGGGCGCGCACCATGGCTTCGACGCTCTCCGGGGTCCGGTCGGCCGGTACGTCGAGCACGATCGACCGGATCTCGACCCCGGGCGCCGGATTGTCCAGCAGCCGTACGGCGGTGGCCGTGGCGGGCAGCTCCCCGGTGAACTCCGGATCGGCGGGTTCGGCGGGTGCGGCGGGTTCGGGGCCCGGTCCGGTCGTGCCGGTCGGCGCGGTATCGAGGAGCGGGCCGCCGGCGGCGGCGTGGTCGGCGCTGCGGGCCGCGGGGGGCTCGGACGGGTCGTCGTCCTCGACCGGGAGGGCCGGCGGGAGCTGCGGCACCCGATCCGGATCCGGTAGCCGAGCCGGGTCGGCGAGATCGCTCGACTCGACCGCCGCGTACGCCGCGGGCACCAGATGAGCGGGGATCGACCGGGACAGGGCGGCCCGGAGGCGGCCCGCCGACGAATCATCCCAGCCGGCATCCGGTGCGGGCACCACGAACGCGGTCAAACGGTCGCCCGGCCGGCCCGGTGTCGCGCTACGGGACAGCACAACCGCGTCGGCGACCTCCGGCAGCGCGCGCAACGCGGCGGCGATGAGGTCCGGCTGGATACGATGCCCCCGCAACCGGCTCCGGTCGTCGGTGCGGCCCAGGTAAGCGAGGCGTTGCGGTGTGGTGGGGGTGGCATCGCGCCACAGCACCAGATCGCCGGTGCGGTACATGCGCTGGCCGTATCCGAAGGGATTCGCGACGAAACGGTCCGCGGTCGCGCCCCGGCGCCCGGCGTAGCCGCGGGCCAGCTGGTCGCCGGCCAGATACAGTTCGCCGGGCACTCCGGGCGGCACCGGCCGCAGCCGGGTGTCCAGCACGTAGACCCGGGTGTTCCACTGCGGCAGCCCGATCGGCACCGAGCGTTCCGCCGATCCGGCCGCAGGCCAGGAAGTAGCCGAGACCGCGGTTTCGCAGGTGCCGTAGAGGTTGTGCACTCGCGCGCCACACCGGCCGCGCAACGCGGCCACCGCGTCCGGGGACAGGGGCTCGCCGGTTACGAAGATCTCACGCAGCGTCCGCAGCTGTTCCGGGTCGGCGTGGTTCGCCAGCGCCGCCAGCTCGGCCGGGCCGAAATCGGTGGCCGTGACCCCGTTCCCGGCGATCGTCGCGGCCACGCGGTCGAGGTCGCCGGCGGCAGCCGGATCGGCCAGGACCAGATGGGCCCCGGCGCGCAGCGGCAGGAACAGCCCCCACAGCGAGGTATCGCAGGTCGCCGGGTTCTGCTGGAGGTAGATATCGGTGAATCCCAGCGGGAACTGGGCCAGCATCAGGGTGATCTGATTGTTGATCGCGCTGTGCGAGAGCACCGCCAGTTCGGGACCGTCCGCCGACGCCGACGCGCAGAGCGCGTAGGCGGCGTTGGCGGGGCGCACCTCGCCCAGCAGTTCGCCGGGACGCAACGGGTCGGCGGAGTACTGCGCGAGGGTGTGCGGGTCGGCCGCCACGATGGGGACGGCCGGACGACCGGCTACCGGTTTCGCCGCCGCGACCAGGCGGGGTTCGTCCGGCCGGTCTGCCAGCACACAGACGGGGCGGGCGGTATCGAGTACCTGCGCCGTCCAGCGGGCCGGATCATCGGGATCCAGTGGCAGGCAGGCGCCCCCGGCGGTCAGCACCGCGTAGAGAGCTACGACGAGGTCCGGCGAACGGCGGATCGCCACGCCCACCACGGCGTCCGGACCGACACCGGCGGCGATCAGCCGGCGCGCCAGCCGATTGACCCGGGCGTCGAATTCCTGATAGGTCAGCTCGGTCCCGGCATCGGATACCGCGGGGGTGTCCGGGCGTATCGCGACCGTGCGGCGGTACCCGTCGAGCAGGAGTTCGGGCGCCACCGGATAGCGGGTGTCGTTCCAGACCACCAGCAACCGGTCGAGATCGGACCGGGACAGCAGATCGATATCGCCCACCGGTCCCTCCGGATCGCCGCCCGCGACGGTGAGCACGCGCTGCAGCCGGCGCGCGAATTCGGCGACAGCGGGTTCGGTGAATCGGTCCGCGGCGTAGTGCAGGGCCGCCGCGATCCCGTCGGGTGAACCGTCGGGCGCGCGGTGCGGGTCGATGACCAGGCGCAATCGGGTGTCGGGAGACGGGTTGGCGACCTGAACCGGTTCGGTCGCCAGACTGGGCATCTCCAGGCGCGGGATATCGTTGTGGCGCAGCGCGACGGCCACATCGAAGTGCGACGGGTCCACTCCCAGCGCCGCGGTCATCTCTTCGAAGGGCAGATCCGCGTGCGAGAACGCCGCGCGGTCGGACTCGGCGACCCGGAGCACGAGATCGAGGAACGACTCGGCGGGGTCGATACGGGTGCGCAGGACCACGCTGTTGGCATACGGGCCGATCGCATCGTCGAGTTCGCGCTCGTCCCGGCCGCGTACCGCACTGCCCAGCACGATATCGCCGACCGCGGCCGAACGGGACAGCAGCACCGCGAACGCGGCTCGCACCACGATGAATTCGGAGACGCCGGCACGGCGGGCGATATCGGTCACCCGGCGATGGGTCCGGGTCCCGATCTCGAAATCGTGCACACTCTCGCCCTCGGCCCCGGGATGCGGGTCGGCGAGCGGGAATTCCAGGCGCGGCGGCAGGCCGGCCAGTTGCTCACGCCAGTAGGCGAGACGGGTCGCGGCGGGCGAATCCGGGTCGGTGATATCTCCGAGTTCGGCCCGCCGGGCCAGGTAGTAGTCGAGGTACTGCCCCGACAGCGGCTGCCACAGCGGCCGCGACCGGTTGCGCCGGCCGAGGAAGGCGCGCAGCAGATCCCGCAACAGCAGCCCGGCCGATACCTCGTCGGCGAGGATCCGGTGCACGACCACCGCGACGATATGTTCCCGGGGTCCGATCTCGGCCAGCGCGAAACGCACCGGGACCTGTTCCGGGTCGGCGACGTCGAAATCGGTTCGCGACAGCGTATGCAGCCAGCCGGCCACCTCGGCGGCGGGGAGCGGGTCCGCGACGACCTCCGGCACCGCCTGTTCCCGCGGCAGCACCACCTGATGCGGTTCCCCGCCGCCGGCCACCGGGTACACCGTGCGCAGGGTCTCGTGCCGGTCCACGACATCGGCGACGGCGGCCTGCATGGCCGTGGCGTCCAGCGTGCCGGACAGTTTCATCGCGGCGGTGACGGTATCGGACGCGGTTTCGGGCGCCGACCGGTTGCGTTCCCAGAGGCGGCGCTGGCCGGGCGAAAGCGGTATCGAGGCCGGGCGCTCCACCGGGGATTCGGCGGCCGGGGGTGGAGGAGCGATCGCCGGGGGGCCGTCCGCCGGAGCACCGGGCTCCGGCCACAGCGGTCCGGGACCCGCGGGAGCGGCCCCGAAGGGTGCGGCGGCCGAGATCGACGCCACGGAGTCGGCGGGTCGTCCGGGCCGCGGGCCGGCAGCGGCGGGGATACCGGTGGGCCGGGCCGGGGACTCGGCCGCAGGCGGTTCTTCCGGGCCGGACCGCGGGTTTTCGTAGAACGCCAGGGCGTCTCCGGCCGACCGCGCCGACGACGGCGCCACCGTCCGGCCCGCGGCACCGGCCGGTTCGCCCGGGGTCGGGAGTTGCCGGCCGCTGCTCAGCCAGTCGTCGTCGGCGACCGGCGGCCGGGGCACGGCCGATTCGGCGGCGGGCGCCGGGGGGTTCGCGCCGGGACGATGATCGCGCCCGCCCAGGGTCTGCTGCCGGTCGGGCATCTCCAGATAACCCCGGCCGGGAAGGTCCAGATCCCGCTTCGCCGAGGCGAGCCGGTCGTCGGACTCCGGTTCCGCGGGGGCGGCAGTGGCCTCGCGGATCGGCAGGCTCTCCTCGTAATCGGGCAGCGGGTCGTACCCCGCCGACCGGCCGGGCACCTCCTCGGGCAGTCCGTTACCCGCGGCTTTCGCCGCCCCGCGCGCAGGTGCGGAGGATCCCCCGGCACCCGGTACCGCCACCCGGCCCACGTACTCCATCTCGCCGCCGGGGATGCGGCGCACCAGATCCCCGGTCCGGTAGAGGCGGGTGCCGTCCACGGCCAGCGGATCGGCGACCAGCAGTTGTGCGGTACGGCCGGGACGGCGGTGATAGCCGCGGGCCAGTTGCGCACCGCCGAGGTAGAGCTCGCCCACCGTGCCGTCGGGTACCGCCGCCAGCCGCTCGTCCAGGATATGGGCGGTCACGCCGCGGATCGGCGTGCCGAGGGTCGGCGGGCCGCCGGGCGCCAGCGGGGAGCTGATACTGGTCATGATGGTGGCCTCGGCCGGGCCGTACCCCTGATAGAAGGCCCGGGTCAGACCGCCGCCCACCGGGATGGCCCAGCGCCCTACGAATTCGGGCGGGCACGGCCGGCGGCCGGTCACCACGACGCTCAGTTCGTCGAGCCCCGCCGGATCGATCGCCGGCAACGCGTCGGCGGGCAGATAGGCATGGGTCACCCCGGTGCGCCGCAGCAGGGCGGTCAGTTCGTCCGGCGCTGTCACCAGCGGCGACACCACGACCATGGTCGCCGCGCCGCCGAGCGCCAGCAGTAGTTCCAGCACCGCCGAATCCGAGGGCAGCGGGGCGAAGTTCAGGGTGCGGTCTTCGGGTTCCACCCGGTAGCGCCCCTGCTGTTCGGAACACAGTCCGGACAGCCCGGCCTGGGTGACGACCACACCGTCCGGGGAGGTCTCACCGTCACCGGCGTAGCTGACGTAGGCGGGATGCTCGGCGCGCAGCGGGCGGATCCGGTCGGCGTAGGTGACCGGATCGGCGGAGAACTGTTCCAGCGTGCGGGCGGTATCGATCGTGTCGACCTGCAACCACTCGACCTCGTCGGGCAGTTCGTTGCGCACCCACGACACCGCGAGGCCGTACACCGCGCCGGCGTCGACCAGCAGATGCGCGAACCAGCCCGGCGGATAGGCCGGGTCGATGGGTACGAATCCGGCGCCGGTCTTGGCGACCGCCCAGACCGCCAGCACCGCGTCCAGCGAACGCGGAATGGCCACCGCGACCAGATCCTCCGGGCCGATACCGCGGGCCATCAGCGCCCGGGCCAGCCGACTCGACCAGGCATCCAGGTCGGCGTAGCTGACCTGCTCCAGCGGGCCGGTGCCGTCGGCGAGCACGAGAGCGGCGCCGTCCGGATTGGTCTCCACCGCATTGGCGATCAGCTGCGGCAGGGTGGTCACGCGGGGCCGCCGGGTTCGGTGGGGCCGGGTCCGGACTGGCCGCGTCATACCGACTTCGCCCTCCGGACGTGGTCACACCGCGCACCGACTACCGCATCCATCTGTCCGCCTCGCCTGCCTATCGCACTTCACCGCCGCGCCGTACCGTGGCCGCGGCTCGGATGCAGCCTGCCACAATGCGCCGCCGCCCGGTATGGCACCCGGCAGGTTACCGGCCCGGACCGCCGACAGCTACACGTCGGCGGGAACCGCTGCCGCTGGATGCCCGTTTCGCCCGGTCCGCGGCAGCCGGGCCGACGCCGGGGCGGCCCTATTCCAACCGCTCGGCCAGCCACGGGCCGATGATCGACAGCGCCTCCGGCGACGTCATCTCGGCATGCGAGACGGGTACCGGATACTCGGTGACCGCACCGGAGACGTAGGGCTGCCAGTCCTGCGCCCGGGGGGCGGGCCCGCCGGGGCCGGGGGTCGGGACCACGGCGCCGAAGTAGTCCACCGCGCCGTGGAAGACACCGGGCCGGTACCCGGCGATCAGCTCGGCCGAACGCACCGCCACCCGGTACACCTGCCGCAACCGCTGCGGGGTCATACCCACGAGATCGGGCGGAATGAGCGCGTGCAGCCGGGCCAGCGCCTCGTCCCCGAGATCGCGGATATCGGCGCCGGCACCGAGGATTTCGGCGCCGATGCCGAGTTCACCGAGCGCCTGCCGCACCGCGTCCTCGAACCCGGCGGTATCGGGGTCGGGATGGCTGTCCAGCAGCGCCAGCAGTTCGACGGTCTGCCCGGACTGCTGCAGTGCGGTCGCGATCGCGTGCGCCAGCACCCCGCCCAGCGACCAGCCGAGCAGCCGGTAGGGCCCCTCGGGCTGGACGCGCCGGATCTCGGCCAGATAGCGGGCGGCCACCTGGTCAAGCGAATCGGGTGCGTAATCCGCTTCGGTGAGCGCGGGCGACTGCACACCGTAGATCGGCTGCCCGGCCGGGAGTTCCCCGGCCAGCCCGGCATAGCACCAGGCCAGGCCGTACATCGGGTGGATGGCGAACAGTGGTGCGGCGGTACCGGTTCCACGGATGGGCAGCAGCACGCCCAGACCGGCTTCGGCGGCGGTGGGCTCCGCGTCGCCGCCGAGCCGGGCCGCGAGCCCGGCCACGGTCGCGTCGCCGAAGAACCACTGCACCGCCACCGGTATCCCGGTCTGCTCACGCAGTGCCGCGACCGCGCGGGTGGCCAGCAGCGAATTGCCGCCGAGACCGAAGAAATCGTCGCCGGCGCCCACCTCGTCCGCGCCCAGCAGTTCCGCGAAGGTCGCGGCCACCAGTTGTTCCATCGGCGTCTCCGGCGCGCGGGCGGCCGCGCTTCCGATGACCGCCGGCGTCGGTAGCGCCGCGCGATCGAGTTTGCCGTTCGGGGTGAGCGGCAACGCGTCTAGCACCACGACGGCGTCGGGAACCATATAGCCGGTCAGGAATTTCGCGACCGCGTCCCGGATCTCCGCTGGATCGAGCCGGGCGGCCGCGGCGGGTACGACGTATCCGATGAGCCGGTCGCCCGCCTCGCCGGTCCGCACCGTGACCACGGCCTGATCGACGCCCGCACAGCGCAGCAGCGCCGCCTCGATCTCACCCAGCTCGATCCGGAAACCGCGCAACTGCACCTGCTGATCGCCGCGACCCGAGTATTCCAGCCCGGACCGCTCCGGCCGCGGCGACCACCGGCCCAGATCGCCGGTGCGGTACAGCCGGGATCCCGGTGCGCCGTTGGGATTCGCGACGAACCGGGTCGCGGTGAGGCCCGGCCGGCCCAGATACCCGCGGGACAGTTGCGCACCGGAGATGTACAGCTCGCCGGGCACTCCCACCGGAGCGGGCCGCAGCCGGTCGTCCAGCACATAGGCGTTCAGCCCGGGCAGCGCCCGCCCGATTCCGCTGGCGCTCTCGGCGGTCGCGGTCTCGTCCACTTCCAGGAAGGAGACGTGCACGGTGGTCTCGGTGATGCCGTACATGTTCACCAGGCGCGGCGCCCCGGCCGGATGCCGGTCGAACCAGCGCGCCAGCTTACGGGGATCCAGCGCTTCACCACCGAAGATCACGTAGCGCAAGGCGAATTCGGCCGGCGCGGCCTCACGGTCGGCGGCTTCGAGCTGATAGAACGCCGACGGGGTCTGGTCGAGTACGGTGACCCGCTCCCGGATCAGCAACTCGCGGAACTGTTCCGGGGAGCGTGAGGTCGGATAGTCGACCACCACCACCGAACCGCCGGTCGCCAGCGCCGCCCACAGTTCCCACACCGAGAAATCGAACGCGTAGGAGTGGAACAGCGTCCACACATCGTCGGCGCCGAACTCGAAGAGCGGCTGGGTGTTGGCGAACAGTTCCACCACATTGCGGTGTGCCACCCCCACACCCTTGGGCACGCCCGTGGAGCCGGAGGTGTAGATGACGTAGGCGAGGCCGTCGGGGCGCAGCGGCGCCCGGCGGTCGGCGTCGCGCACCGGGTGATCGGCGAAGTCCCCGGTCTCGGAGAGCAGCACCACCGGCAGGTCGCCGGACGGGACGGCACCCTGTTCGGCCGCGGTGGTCAGCAGGCAGACCGGTGCCGCGTCGGCGAGGACGAATTCCAGGCGCTCGGATGGATATCCGGTGTCCACCGGCAGATAGGCCGCGCCGGACAGCAGCGCACCGAGCAGCGCGACCGGCAGCTCGGCGTCGCGTCCGACCGCCACCGCCACCAGCGATTCCGGACCGGCACCGCGGGCGATCAGCGCCCGCGCCACCCGGTTGGCCCGGCGGTGCAGTTCGGCGTAGGTCAGGGTGGTGTCACCGGCGCGGATCGCGGTGGCGTCCGGTTGCCGCCAGAGCTGTTCGGCGATCAGATCGGGCAGGGTGGCGCCCGGCACCCAGGCGCCGCGGATGTTCCAGGCGCGCAACACCTGGTCGGCCTCGCCGGGCGCGAGCAGATCGATATCGCCGGTGACCGTCGCCGGGTCGGTGGCGACCGCGGTGAGCAGCCGCACGAACCGATCCGCGATACCGCGCACGGTGGCGGCGTCGAAAAGGTCGGTGGCATAGGTGAACAGGGCCGTCATCGGCCCTTCGGCGGCCGCCTCGGCAATGGTGACCTGCAGATCGAACTTCGCCGGCGGTTCTCCGGAATCGAAACCGGAGACGGTGAGCCCCGGCAGTTCCAGATCGGTGCTGCCCAGGTTCTGGAAGGTCAGCATCACCTGGAAGAGCGGGTGCCGGGCCGCCGACCGGACCGGGTCGAGGAGTTCCACCAACTGCTCGAACGGCAGATCGGCGTGGCCGAAGGCGCCCAGATCGGTGGCCCGGGTGCGTTCGAGCAGCCCGGAGAAGTTCTCCCCCGGATCGACTTCGGTACGCAGCACCAGCGTATTGACGAACATGCCGATCAGATCGTCGAGTTCGGCCTCACCGCGCCCGGCCACCGGGGTGCCGATGGCGATATCCCGGGTCCCGGACAGCCGCGCGAGCAACAGTGCCAGCGCCGCGTGCACCACCATGAACGGGGTGGCGTTGTGCTGTGCGGCCACCGCTTCCAGCCGCGACCGCAGATCCGCGCCGATCTCACAGGCGAGGGTTTCGCCGCGGTAGGACGCGGCGGCGGGCCGGGGGCGGTCGGCGGGCAGCGGCAGTTCCTCGGGCAGACCCGCCAGGGTGTCGCGCCAGTACCGGGACTGCACGCTGAGCACGCTGCCCGGATCGGCCTCGTCGCCGAGCAGGGCCCGCTGCCAGACGCTGAAGTCGGCGTACTGCACCGGCAGCGGCGCCCAGGCCGGGGCCGCGCCACCGCGGCGGGCGGCGTAGGCGGTGATGAGGTCGCGGGTCAGCGGACCCATGGACCAGCCGTCGGTGCTGATGTGATGGGCGACGAAGACCAGCACGTGGTCGTCGGGCGCCAGGCTCAGCAACCGCACCCGGAACGGCAGCTCCCGGGTGACGTCGAAGCCCTCGGATACCGCCGACCACACCGCCCCCGGCAGTACCGTCTCGTTCACGGCCAGCGCCGGCAGCTCCACCGGGACGGCCGCGGCGATCCGCTGTACCGGACCGCCGGCGGTCTGCGGATAGGTGGTGCGCAGGATCTCGTGGCGGCGCACCAGATCTGCCACCGCGTCGCGCAGCGCACCGGTGTCGAGGTCGCCGGTGAGCCGGATGACCACCGGGATGTTGTATACGGCCGAACCGGTGTCGAATTGGTTGAGGAACCACATCCGCTGCTGGGCCAGCGACAGCGGGACGGGGTCGGGCCGGGGCCCGGCGACCAGCGGCGGCCGTCCGCCCTGCCCGGCCTGGGACTGTGCGCGGGCGGCCAGGGCGCTCACCGTGGTGGCCTCGAACAGGGTCCGCACCGGCAGCCGGGTGTCCAGCGCGGCGCCCAGCCG
Organism: Nocardia sp. NPDC024068; assembly: GCF_040638875.1. Classification (NCBI taxonomy): domain Bacteria; kingdom Bacillati; phylum Actinomycetota; class Actinomycetes; order Mycobacteriales; family Nocardiaceae; genus Nocardia; species Nocardia sp. NPDC024068. Next base: position 24,120 of record NZ_JBEZYU010000009.1, read on the forward strand.
GGCCACGATCCGGGTGGCCAGCAACGAGTTTCCGCCGAGTTCGAAGAAATCGTCATCGGCGCCGACCTTCGGGGCGCCCAGCACCTCGGCGAACACACCGGCGACCAGTTCCTCGACCGGTGTGCTCGGCGCCCGGAAGCCGCGGGCGGCGAACTCCGGTTCCGGCAGGGCTTTCCGGTCGAGTTTGCCGTTGCTGTTCAACGGCAAAGCGTCGAGCACGACGAAGGCGGCGGGAACCATGTAGGAGGGCAGCGCCCGGGTGAGCGCGGTCCGCACGGCGGCGGTATCGATCGCGGCGTGCGTCCCGTCCACCTCCGCGGCGACCAGATAGGCCACCAGCCGCTCCCCGGCATGGGGATCGGCGACCGCCACCACCGCGGCGCGCGCGATATCCGGCGACGCCAGCAGCGCCGCCTCGATCTCGGCCGGTTCGATCCGGAACCCGCGGACCTTCACCTGGAAATCGGTGCGGCCGCGGTACTCCAGTTCACCGGCCGCGTTCCAGGCGGCCAGATCGCCGGTGCGGTATATACGTTCGCCGGGGGTGAGCGGATCGGCGACGAACCGTTCCGCGGTGAGCTCGGGGCGGCCGAAGTACCCGCGCGCCAGCTGCGCACCCGCCAGATACAGCTCGCCGGTCACCCCCGGCGGTACCGGGTTCAGGCGCGGATCCAGTACCTCCACCCGGCTGTTCCATTCGGGCACCCCGATCGCCACACCGAGTTCGTCCGCGGCGGTGACCCGGTGCACGGTGATCGATACCGCGGCCTCGGTGGGGCCGTACAGGTTGTACAGCGCGGTATCCGGGCGGTCGGCGAGCACCCGCTGCGCGGTGGCCGCGGGCAGGGCCTCACCGATGGCCAGGATCCGCCGCAGCGATTCCGGGGTGCCGTCGGCGGCGAGGGCGTCGAGCATCGACGGCACCACGTGCAGGGTGGTGACCCCCGTCCGCCGCATGAGGTCGTCGAGGTACACCGGGTCGCGGTGTCCGTCCGGCGCGGCGATCACCAGCGTGCCCGCGCAGGCCACCCCGGACCAGAACTCCCAGACCGACAGGTCGAAGGTGGCGGCGGTCTTGAGCAGGAACGTATCCACCGAATGCAGCCCGAATTCGGCCGTCTTCCAGGCCAGCTGGTTCACGATGGCCGAATGCGGGACCGCGACACCCTTCGGGCGGCCGGTGGACCCGGAGGTGAAGATCACGTAGGCGGTGTTGTGCGGCCGCAGCGCGCGCACACGGTCACGGTCGGTGATCGGGGCGTCACCGTCGTCCGGCCCGGCAGCGTCGTCCGGATCGTCCACGGTGAGCACCGGAGCCACCCCGGTGACGAAGCCGGTGGCGGTATCGGTGAGCACCGCGACCGGTGCGGCGGTCTCCAGGATGTAGTCGATCCGCTCCGCGGGCTGGTCCGGGTCCACCGGTACATACGCGCCGCCGGCGGCGGTGACGGCGTACATACCGACCACCAGGTCGGCCGAGCGCCGCATGGCCAGCGCGACCCGGTCCTCGGGGCCCACCCCCTGCGCGATCAGCCGCCGGGCCAGCCGGCGCACCCGGGCACCCAGTTCCGCATAACCGATCCGGGTGCCGTCGTCGGTGACCAGGGCCGGGGCGTCGGGCCGGGCCGCGAACGCGCGATCCAGGAAACCGGCCAGGGTGTCCGGGGTGTCGACGGCGTGCTCGGTGGCGTTGCGACCCACCAGCAGCTCGTGCCGTTCGGCCGTATCGAGCAGATCGATATCGCCGACCACGGCGGCCGGATCGGCGACGAGGGCACTCAGCAACCGGTGCAGGCGCGTCACCAGTGTTTCGACGGTGGCGGCGTCGAAGAGGTCGGTGGCGTAGGTGAGGAACCCGCCGATTCCGGCCGGTTCGCCCGCCGCGTCGTAACCGTCGCCGACGATGAGATGCAGGTCGAACTGGGAGACCCGCAGTTCCGCGTCGACCGGTGCCACCGACAACCCCGGCAGTTCCAGCGCTTCGCGGGCCACGTTCTGGAACGACAGCCCCACCTGGAACAGCGGGTGATGGGCGGTCGACCGGGGCGGGTTCAGCGCCTCCACCAGCCGCTCGAACGGGATATCCGCGTGGCCGAAGGCGGCCAGATCGGCGACCCGCTGCCGTTCCAGCAGCGCGGCGAAGGTCTCCCCGCGCTCGATCCGGCTGCGGAACACCACCGTATTGACGAACATGCCGATCAGATCGTCGAGTTCGCGTTCCCCGCGCCCGGCCACCGGCGTGCCGACGGCGATATCGTCGGACCCCGACAGCCGCGCGAGCAGCACCGCGAACGCGGTGTGCACCACCATGAACAGAGTGGCGTTGTGCGCGCGGGCCAGCCGTAGCAGCGCGGTATGGGTCTCGGCGTCGATCGCCACCGCGACCCGGTCGCCCGCCATCGACGCGACCGCCGGCCGGGGCCGGTCGGTGGGCAGTTCCAGCACATCCGGCAACCCGGCGAGCGTTTCGCGCCAGTAACCGATCTGACGGGCGGCCACCGAATCCGGATCATCGTCGGACCCGAGCACCGCGCGCTGCCACAGCGCGTAGTCGGCGTACTGCACCGGCAGCGGCGCCCATTCCGGGGCCGAGCCGGCGCTGCGCGCCGCGTAGGCGACCATCACGTCACGCACCAGCGGCGCCATCGAGGAGGCGTCGGCGGCGATATGGTGCACCACCACCGCGAGCACGTATTCGGGGTCCGAACCCGCCGGGATATCGGCGATCTCGAGCAGCCGTACCCGGACCGGAACCTGTTCGGTGACATCGAACGCAGCGGCGGCCAGGGTGTACACCTCCGCGGGCACCCGGGCCGCTTCCACCCGATGCGCGGCGGTGTCCAGCCGTACCCGCCCGGCGGGCAGTACCAGTTGCACCGGCCCGTCACCGGTTTCGGGGTAGACGGTGCGCAGCACCTCGTGCCGGGCCGCGACATCGTGCAGCGCCTCCCCCAGCGCCGCGATATCCAGACTGCCGGTGAGCCGCAGCGCGAACGGCAGGTTGTAGGCGGCCGAGCCCGCGGCGGCGGCCGCGTCCTCCCCTTGATCGAACCGGTTGAGGAACCACATCCGCTGCTGGGCCAGCGACAGCGGCAGCGTTTCGGGGCGCTCGATACCGGTGAGCGTGATCCCGCGACCGTCGTGGATCTGCGATTCCACCACCGCCGCCAGCGCGGTGACCGTCGGCGATTCGAACAGTGCGCGCACCGGAACCGTCGCCCCGATGGCCGCACCCAGCCGGGCCACGGCCCGGGTGGCGACCAGTGAATTACCACCGAGCGCGAAGAAGTCGTCGTCGGCGCCGACCCGGGCGACGCCCAGCACCTCGCCGAACACGCCCGCGACGATCTCCTCCACCGGGGTGGCCGGGGCCCGGAAGTCCCGTCCGGCGAATTCCGGCGCGGGCAGCGCCTTACGGTCCAGTTTCCCGCTGGGGTTGAGCGGGAAGGCGTCCAGCACCACCAGGGCGGCCGGAACCATGTACGCGGGCAGCACGTCCCCGAGACCGGCGCGGACGGCGGTGGTGTCGATGGTCGCGCCGGGTGCGGGCACCACATAGGCGACCAGCTGGTCACCGAGATCGGAGGCCGTCACCAGCGCCACCGCCTGGCTCACCACGGGTTCGGCCAGCAGGGCGGTCTCGATCTCACCCAATTCGATCCGCTGACCGCGGAACTTCACCTGGAAATCGGTGCGCCCCTGATAGTCCAGCACCACCGAGCCGGTATCCGGATGGACGCGCCAGGTCACCAGATCGCCGGTGCGATACATCCGGCGGCCGGTATCGAACGGGTCGGCGACGAACCGGTCGGAGGTCAGGTCGGGCCGCCGGGTGTAGCCGCGGGCGAGCTGGTCACCGGCCAGATAGAGTTCGCCGGGCACACCCACCGGCACCGGGCGCAACCGGCCGTCGAGAACGTAGACCCGGCTGTTCCACTGCGGCAGGCCGATCGGAACCGAACGGTCCAGCGACTGCTCCGCCGGCCAGTAGGTGATGGATACCGCGGCCTCGGTGGGCCCGTACAGATTGTGGACCGCCGCACCGGTGACGGTGCGCACCGCGGCCACCGTCTCCGGCGGCAGCGCCTCCCCGATCACGAAGATATCGCGCAGGGTCGGGCAGCTGCCGGGCGTGGTGTGCGCGGCGAAAACGGTGAGCATGGACGGGACGAAATCGGTGACCGTGACCCCGTGCTCCGCGATGGCCTCGGCCACGTACACCGGATCGCGATGCCCGTCCGGGGTGGCGACCACCAGGGCCGAACCCGACCGCAGCGGCATGAAATAGCCCCACAGCGAGACATCGAAGGTGGTCGCCGTTTTCTGCAGGTACACATCGCCGGGACCCATCGGGTACTCGTGCAGCATCCAGGCGATCTGGTTGGCGATGGCGGCATGCGGGACGGCGACACCCTTGGGCCGGCCGGTGGAACCGGAGGTGAAGATGACGTAGGCCGGGTGGTACGGACGGACCGGGATAGGCAGTTCCGCCGGACTGATCGGCCCGGATTCGTATTGCGCGGTATCGAGTTCGTCCAGGTTCAGCACCGGCGCGTCCGACGGCAGCCCGGTGGCGGCGCCGGTGGTGCTGAGCACCGCGAGCGGGCGGGCGGTATCCAGCACATGGGCGATACGGTCGGCGGGGTGGTCCGGATCGAGCGGGACGTACGCGCCACCCGCGGCCACGATCGCGTACATACCCACGACCAGATCGAGCGACCGCCGGATCGCCAGCCCCACCAGCACTTCCGGACCCACGCCGCGCTCGATCAGCAGCCGGGCCAGCCGGTTGACACGCGCGTCGAACTCCGCGTACGTGAGGCGTTCGGATTCGTAGACCACCGCCACCGCGCCGGGATACGCGGCGGCCGCGCGACGATAACCGTCGAGCAGCAGTTCCGCCGGAAGCGGGTGCGCGGTGTCGTTCCATTCCCGCAGGATCCGCAGACGTTCGGGCGCGGCGAGAATTTCGATCTCGCCGACCGGCCGGTCCGGGTCGGTGACGACCGCGTCCAGCACGCGCAGCAGCCGGTCGGCGAATTCCGCCACCGTCGCGCGGTCGAAGAGCTCCGTGGCATAGGTGAACATGGCACCGAGACCACCGTCGTCGCGCGGACCGATCGAGAGTTGCAGATCGAATTTCGCCACCGCGCCGTCGAATTCGACCCCCTGCACGGACAGCCCGGGCAGTTCCAGCGCCGGGGTCTCCATATTCTGGTAGAACAGCGCCACCTGGAACAGCGGGTGATGCGCCTGCGACCGCACCGGGTCCAGGGCCTCCACCAGCCGCTCGAACGGCAGATCGGCGTGGGTGAACGCGGCGAGGTCCGATTCGCGCACCCCCGCCAGCAGATCCGCGAACCCGCGCCCCGGGTCGACCTCGGTGCGAAGTACCAGAGTATTGACGAACATGCCGATCAGATCGTCGAGTTCGCGTTCGCCGCGGCCCGCGACCGGGGTGCCGATGGTGATATCGGTGGTCGCGGACAGTCGCGCCAGCAGCACCGCCAGCGCCGCGTGCACCACCATGAACACCGAGGCGCCCGAGGCCAGGGCGAGTTCTTCGAGCCGGGCGCCGGTCGCGGCATCCACCTCGAACCCGTGGATCGCACCGGCACCGGAGGCCACCGCGGGCCGGGGACGGTCCGCGGGGAGGTCGAGGCGGTCCGGGATACCGGCGAGCCGCTCTCGCCAGTAGGCCAGTTGCGCGGCGGCCACCGAACGCGGGTCGTCCTCGTCGCCGAGCACGGCCCGCTGCCACAGGGTGTAATCGGCGTACTGCACCGGCAGCGGCGCCCATTCGGGTGCCTCTCCGGACGTCCGGGCCAGATAGGCGGTCATCAGATCGCGCACCAGCGGACCGATCGACGAACCGTCGGCGGCGATGTGGTGCACCACCACCGAGAGCACATAGGCGGGTTCGGCGCCCTCGATACGGGCCAGTGCGATCCGCAGCGGAACCGCGGCCGCCACATCGAATCCGGTGAGCGCCTGCCCGACGATCCAGGTTTCGACCTCGTCCGCCGCGATCGGCCGCGGGGTGAGTTCCGGGGCGACCCGCTCGGCGGGCAGCACCACCTGATGCCCGGACCCGTCGACCTCCGGGTACACGGTGCGCAGCGATTCGTGCCGCCGCAGCACATCGGTGAGCGCCGCCTGCAGCGCCGCGACGTCCAGCTCACCGGACAACCGCACCGCGAAGGGAATGTTGTTGGCCGCCGACGCCGGGTCGAACCGGTTCAGGAACCACATCCGCTGCTGAGCCGGGGAGAGCGGGATGCTGTCCGGGCGTTCCTTCGCGAGCAGGGCCGGACGTCCGCCGGTACCGCTCAGCTCGGCCAGCCGGGCCGCCAGCGAAGCGACGGTGGACGCCTCGAAGATCATCCGCGCCGGCACCCGGGCGTCCACCGCCGCACCGAGCCGCCCCGCGACCTGGGTGGCGATGAGCGAATTACCGCCCAGTTCGAAGAAGTCGTCGTCGGCACCGATCGGGTCGGCGGGGTTCAGCAGATCGCCGAACACCTCGGCCACCCGCTTCTCCAGGGCTGTCTCCGGCGCCCGGTAGGTCCTGGTCCGCAGCTGCGGGGCCGGTAACGCCCCGCGGTCCAGCTTGCCGACCGGGGTCAGCGGGATCTCGTCCAGCACGGTGACACCGGCCGGGACCATATGCGCGGGCAGCCGGCTCGCCGCCAGCGCGAGCAGTTCCTCGGTATCGACCGTGCACCCGTCCGCGGCGTGGACGTAGGCCGCCAATACCGTGGCGCCGCTGTCGACGTCGTGCCCCACCGTGACCGCGAAATCCACGGACTCGTGGCTCGCCAGCACCGCGTCGATCTCGCCGAGCTCGATCCGGAAACCGCGGATCTTCACCTGGAAGTCGTTGCGGCCCAGATATTCCAGCGCCCCGTCGGGCAGCCGGCGCACCAGATCGCCCGTGCGGTACAGCCGGGAGGCGTCGTCACCGAAGGGGTCGGCCACGAACCGCGCGGCGGTCAGGCCGGGGCGGGCGTGATAGCCGCGGGCCAGTTGCGCGCCGGTGATGTACAACTCCCCCACAACGCCGTTCGGCACCGGCGAAAGCCGTTCGTCCAGCACGTATTCGGTGATACCCCGGGTCGGCGCACCGATGACCACCGTATCGCCGGGAGCCAGCGGATCGCTGATATTGGTCATGATGGTGGTCTCGGTGGGACCGTAACCGTTGTAGAACTCGCGCGGCCGGCCGTCGGCGAGGGTTCCGGCCCAGCGGCGCACCAGGTCCGGCGGGCAGGCCTCGCCGCCGGCCACCACGACCCGCAGGTCGTCCAGGTTCGCCGGATCGAGGGAGGCCAGCGCGGCCGGGGTGATGAAGGCATGGGTCACCCGCTCGCGGCGCAACAGCGCGGCCAGTTCGTCACCGCCGTACACGGTGGGCGAGGACACCACCATGGTCGCCGCGCCGCCCAATGCCAGCAGCAGTTCCAGGACCGACGCGTCGAACGACGGTGAGGCGAAATGCAGGGTCCGGGAGGAGGTGTCGACCCGGTACCGGTCGTGCTGCTCGGCACAGAATCCGGCCAGCCCGGCCTGGGTGACCACCACACCCTTGGGGGTTCCGGTGGAACCGGACGTGTAGATCACGTAGGCGGGGTGTTCGGCGCGCAGCGGGCGCACCCGGTCGGCGAAGGTCACCGGATCGGCGGATTCGGCGGCCAGCCGCTCGGCGGTCTCGGCGGAATCGAGCCGCAGCCACTGCACCTGCTCGGGCAGGCCGGCGGCGGCCTCGCCCGCCGACAGCCCGAACACCGCGCCGGAGTCGGTGACCATATGGCGTACCCGGTCGATCGGGTAGTTCGGGTCCACCGGGACATACCCGGCGCCGGTCTTGGCGACCGCCCACACCGCCACCACCGAATCCGCCGAGCGCGGGATACCGATGGCGACCAGGTCCTCGGGCCCGATGCCCCGGGCGATGAGCAGCCGGGCCAGCCGATTGGAACGTTCGTCGAGTTCGGCGTAGGTGAGGGTCGCGAGGGTGGCGCCGGCGTCGGCGTGCACGACCGCGATACCGGTCGGATTCGTTTCCACCGCGGTGGCCATGAGCTGCGGCAGCGCGGTGAGCCGGGGCCGTCGGGTGCGGGTGGGCCGGGTACGTGCGGGGCGGGTCATACCTGCCTCACACCCTGAACGTGCTCACACCGCTGTCCGACTACCGAACCCATCTACCTGCCTCGTCTGCCTCGTCGCCACCGCGGCGCACCCGGCGCGGCACAGCGCCGCCGCGGTACTCGCGTCGTGTTCACGCTCGCTGTGTTGTTCGCTCGCGTCGCTATCATTGCATCGGTCCGATCCCGGACGGCCGTTACCGGCCGCCCCGGACCCCTATCGGCCCAGCAGTGTGGGCAGATCCAGCACTGTTTCGATCCCGGACCAGGCCGCGCCGGGATCCTCCTCCGCGTCCAGGATCAGCGCGGTGAGATCCTCCAGCGCGTCCGGGTCGAGCGCGCTCAGCCCGGCGCCGCCGGTCCACAGGTGGGTCACCCATTCACCCGCGGGGGTGGTGGTCCCCGGTTCGCCGGGAGTCAGCACCACCGAGGCGCCCGCGGCGCCCGCCGCCACGATCTCGAGCACCGCGGCGGGATCGTCGCCGCGACCGTAGCGATAGGTCCGGGATTCGTAGCTGAGGTCCGCGGCGGTATGCACCTGCGCGACCGCCGCGGCCAGCTGGTCGTAACCCGTCCGCCAGCCGGCGGCGTCCACCGCGACCGGATCCGTCCCGCGCAGCGGCCGCACCCGGTGCGCGTAGGTCACCGGTCGCGGCGATTCGGCCGCGATTTCGGCGGTCACCGCCGGATCGTCGAGGACCAGCCATTTCACGCCCGGCACCGCGGGCGCGGGCCCGGCGGCCACACCGGTCTCCACCACCAGGTCGGCCACGGCATCGGTGTCCACGGCGTCGGCCGGAACCAGCGCCGCACCTGCCTTGAGCACGGCCCAGGTGGCGATCACCGAATCGGTACCGCGCTCCAGCGCGGTCACCACACCGGTGCCCGGCCCGCAGCCCCGGGCGATCAGCACCCGGGCCAGCCGCGACGACCTGGCGTCCAGCTCCTGGTAGGTGAGTAGTTCCTCGCCCCACACCACCGCCGGGCCGTCGGGATCGTCCTCCACGGACGCGCTCAGTGTCTGGGCGAGCGCGGTACCCGCGGTGGCGGCCGGGGTCGTCGGTTCGGCGGTCGCGGCGGGCCGGTGACGTTCGGCCTCGTCGAGGATATCGATATCGCCCACCGGGACCCGCGGATCCGCGGCGACGGCGGCGAGGATTCGTTCCAGCCGCCGCCCGAACGAGCGGGCCGTCTCCTCGTCGAACAGATCGGTGGCGTAGGTCAATGCGGCCTGCAGTTCACCGGGAGTCCCGTCCGCTTCGCGGCCCGGGTCGATATCGATCTGCAGATCGAATTTGGCCGCGAGGGTGCCCTGACCGAGTCCGCGCACCGTGAGTCCCGGCAGTTTCAGCGTGGCCTGCTCATTGTTCTGGAACGACAGCACCACACCGAACAGCGGATTGTGCGCGGTGGCCCGGCCCGGCGCCACCACCTCCACGACCCGGTCGAACGGGATATCGGCGTTGGCGAACGCGGACAGATCCGTCTCGCGGGTGGCGTCGAGCAGTTCGGTGAAGGTGAGCGCCGGCCGCACCCGGGTGCGCAGGGCGAGGGTGTTGACGAACATACCCACCAGGTTGTCCAGGGCGCGCTCACCGCGACCCGCGATCGGCGTGCCGACAGCGATATCGTCGGACCCGGTCAGCCGGTGCAGCAGCACGCTCACCGCGGCGTGCATCACCATGAACAGCGTGGCGCCGCGATCGCGGGCCAGCTGGTCCAGCGACCGGTGCACACCCGCGCCGACCGCGAACCCGACGGCGCCGCCGCGCATCGACGGCAGGGCCGGGCGGGGCCGGTCCAGCGGCAGTTCCAGTTCCCCGGACAACCCCCGCAACTGACCGCGCCAGTAGTCCAGCTGCCGGGCCGCGACGGAGTTCTCGTCGGAATCGTCGCCGACCACCGCGCGCTGCCAGATCGCGTAGTCCGCGTACTGCACCGGCAGCGGCGCCCAGCGCGGCGATTCACCGCTGACCCGCGCCAGATACGCGGTCATCAGATCACGCGCCAGCGGGGCGAGCGACGCGCCGTCGGCGGCGATATGGTGCACGACCAGCGCGACCACATGTTCGTCTGCGCCGGTGGTGAGCAGCAGGCCGCGGATCGGCGCCTGGGCGGTGACATCGAACCCGGCGGCGAGCAGTTCACCGATCCGGTTCAGCGCGTCCTCGGTTTCGGCCACCTCGAGACCACCGCGCAGCACCTGGGCCACCGGCAGGATCTCCTGGTAGGGCAGCCCGTCCGGACCCGCCGGGTACCGGGTGCGCAGCGCCTCGTGCCGTTCCAGCACATCGGAGATGGCGTAGCGCAGCGCCGAGGTGTCCAGCGCGCCGGTGAGACCGATGGCCAGCGGGATGTTGTAGGCGGCCGACTCCTGGTCGAACTGGTTGAGCAACCACATCCGGTGCTGGGCCGGCGAGAGCGGGATCCGCTCCGGGCGTTCCGCGCGATCCAGTACGGGCCGCGGGATCTGCGGGCTTTCGCCGGGCACCACCCCTGCGGCCAGGGCCGCGACGGTCGGCGTCTCGAACAGCGCCCGCACGGCGATATCGGCCGACAACGCTTCGTTGATCCGCGCCACCGCCCGGGTCGCCAGCAGGGAGTTACCGCCGAGGGCGAAGAAATCGTCGTCCGCGCCGACCCGGTCGGCGCCGAGCAGATCGGCGAAGACCTCGGCCACCACCGTTTCCACCCGGCCATCCGGCGCGGTGTAGGGCACCTGGCTCACGATCGCGGAATCGGGCAGCGCCGCGCGATCGAGTTTTCCGTTGGGGGTCAGCGGCAGTGCGTCCAGCACCAGCACCGCGTCGGGAACCATGTAGTCGGTGAGGAATTCCGCGACCTGTTCGCGCAGCCGCGCCGGGTCCGGCGCCGTCTCCTGGTCGGCGGCCGGCACCACATAGCCGAGAAGCCGGTCTCCGGCGTCACCGTCACCGCGCACCAGCGCCACCGCCTGGCCCACACCCGGGCAGCGCAGCAGCGCGGCCTCGATCTCGCCGAGTTCGATCCGGAATCCGCGCAACTGCACCTGCGCGTCCCCGCGACCGGCGTACTCCAGATTGGCGCGGCCGCCGAATCCGGCCCAGCGGCCGATATCGCCGGACCGGTACATCCGGGATCCGGGCGCGCCGAACGGGTTCGCCACGAACCGGGTCGCGGTCAGGCCCGGGCGATCCAGGTAGCCGCGGGTCAGCTGGTCACCGGCCACATAGATCTCCCCCGGCACCCCGACGGGCGCGGGATGCAACCGGTCGTCGAGGACGAAGGCGTCCAGGCCGGGCAGCGCCCGCCCGATCACGCTGGCCGGGTTGTCGATGAGCTGTTCGTCCAGCGCGAGGAACGAGACATGCACCGTGGTCTCGGTGATGCCGTACATATTGACCAGCCACGGGGATTCGGTTCCGCCGGCGGCGGGCCCGCCGTGCCGCTCGTACCAGCGCCGCAGCTGGCGCAGATCCAGTGCCTCGCCGCCGAAGACCACATAGCGCAGCGCCAGCGCGCCGGCGGAGTCGGCGGCGTGCGCGACCCGGTCGGCCTCGGCGAGCTGATAGAAGGCGGACGGCGTCTGGTTGAGCACCGTCACCTGTTCGCGGACCAGCAGTTCCCGGAACTGTTCCGGCGACCGGGAGGTCAGGTAGTCGACCACCACGACCGAACCACCGCTGGCCAGCGCGCACCACAGTTCCCAGACCGAGAAGTCGAAGGCGAACGAGTGGAACAGTGTCCAGACGTCGGCGTCGTCGAATTCGAACAGCAATTGGGTGTTGGCGAACAGTTCCACCACATTGCGGTGCGCGACGCCCACGCCCTTCGGGACGCCGGTGGACCCGGAGGTGTAGATGACGTAGGCCAGGTTGCCGGGACGCAGCGGCGCCCGCCGATCCGAATCGGCGACCGGGGCCGGGGAGTGCTGGGCGGTGTCCTCGATCAGCACCACCGGCGTCTCCCCGGCGGGTACCGCGTCCAGTTCGGATCCGGTGGTGAGGATCGCGGCCGGGCGGGCGTCGGAGAGGATGAATTCCAGCCGGGCCCGCGGGTAGGTCGTATCGATCGGCAGATACCCGGCTCCGGCCAGCAGTACGCCCAGCAGCGCGACCGGTAGTTCCTCGGTACGTGGCATCGCCACCGCCACCAGGGTTTCCGGTCCCGCCCCGGCCTCGATCAGCCCGCGCGCCACCCGCGCCGAACGGGCCAGCAGTTCCTCGAAGGTCACGGTGGTGTCGCCGAAACGCACCGCCGGTGCCCGCGGCCGCAGCCGGGCCTGGGCCTCGATCAGGTCGACGAGCGTCACCGCGGGCACCGACGCCCCGGTGCTGTTCCATTCCCGCAGTACCAGTTCGCGTTCACCGGGGGCGAGCAGATCGATATCGCCGACGGTGACCCCGGGGTCGGCGGCCACCGCGGCGAGGACGCGGATCAGCCGGTCGGCGTGATCGCCGACGGTCGCCGCGTCGTACAGATCGCGGGCGTAGGTGAAGGTCAGCTTCGGACCGGAGCCGGTATCGGTCAGGTCGACCCGCAGATCCAGGGTGCCGGGCAGATCGCCGGGCTCCTCGTCGGCGGCCAGCAGCACCCGGAACGGCGGCTGCCCGGCGACGGTGCGCACGGTGTCGATCAGCGATCCGAGCCGTTCGCCGCCGCGCCCCATCGTGCCCAGCGCCGCCCCGCGTGCTTCCCGCGCGGCGTTCAGCAACGCGTCGAAACTCAGCGCCGGATCCACCTCGGTATGCAATACGGCCAGGCCGGCGGCGGAATCGTGCGCGGTGAACGCGCCCACGGCGATATCCCGGGCGCCGGAAAGCCGGGCCAGCAGCGTCGCCAGACCCGCCTGGACCACGGTGAACGCGTTGGTGGCCCGGTCCTGGGCCAGCGCGTTCAGCGCGTCGAGCAGCGTGGCATCCAACTGCCGCGACACCTGCCCGCTGCGCCGCGAGGGTGTGGCCGGACGCGGCCGGTCGGCGGGCAGTTCACCGTGCCCGCCGAGTGCGCCGGGTGCGCGCCACCAGTCGGGAGCCGGCAGGGCCATCGTCTCCGCGGGCACCGCGAGCAACTGACCCACCAGCGCGTGCAGCAGCGCACTCAGCGCCTGGGCGGCGGTCTCGGCGACGGTATCGCGCCGGTACCACAGCCGCAGCAGCAGCCGGTCGGCCGCTTCCACCACGAGGGTCACCGGATAGTGGGTGAAGGTCTGGGAGGTGAGATCCAGGATCTCCAGTCCGTCGATACCGCCGCCCGCGGCACGCAACCCCTCCGCGTCCACCGGATAGGACTCGTAGGCCAGCAACGTGTCGAACAATCCGGCCGTGCCCGGCGAGATATCGGCGAGTCCCAGGTAGTGGTGTTCGAGCAGGGTGGCCTGTTCGGACTGGATACGGGTGAGCAGATCCCGCACCGTCCAGCCGGGTTCGAAACGCACCCGCACCGGAATGGTGTTGGTGAACAGACCGGCGATCTCGTCGACCCCGCGCAGTTCCGGCGGCCGGCCCGAGACAACCGCGCCGAACACGATGTCCTCGCGGGCGGTCAGGCTCGCCAGCAGCAGCGCCCACAGCGCCTGGACCACGGTGTTCACCGTGACCCCGGCTTCCGCCGCGTAGGCGGTCATCGCGGCCGTCTCGGTTTCGCTCAGCGCGAGATCGAGTTCCCCGACCCCGGTTTCCGGTTCGGCCGGCGCGGCGAGCACCGCGGCGAGTTCGGTGGGCCGGGCGCCCAGCAGCACCTCCGACCAGCGGCCGCGGGTGGCCTCCGCGTCCTGGCGGGCCAGCCAGGTGAGGTAGTCGCGGTAGGCGGGAGCCGGCGGCAGCGCGGACCGGTCGCCGCGCAGCGCGTAGAGGGTGAGGAGATCCTTCAGCAGGATCGGCATCGACCAGCCGTCGAACAGCAGATGGTGGGCGGCCAGGGCGAAATGCGTGCGTCCGGACACCGTCCGGTACACCGTGATCCGCAGCAGCGGCGCGGTACCGACCTCGAACCGGGTGAGCCGCTCGGCTTCCAGCAGTTCGGGCATTTCGTAGTCGCCGACATTGTCGACCACCCGCCACGGCACCTCGGCATGCTCGGTGACCAGCTGCACCGGACTGCCGTCGGCGGCGGTCACGAACGCGGTGCGCAGCACCGGATGCCGGTCCACCAGGCCCTGCGCGGCGGTATGCAACCGCTCCAGATCGACGGCGCCGCCGAGTTCGATGGCGAACAGCATCACGTAGTCGTCGGGTCCACCGGCGGTGAGCTGGGAGTGGAAGAACAAGCCGGCGCCCAGCGGCGACAGCGGCAGCACCTCCGTCAGACCGGGGTAGGCGCCGCGCCAGGTGTCGAGTTCCCCCTGCCCGACCCGCACCAGCGGCAGATCGGACGGGGTCAGGCCGCCCGCTTCCGGGTCCTCGGTGTGGCGGGCGATCGCGGTGACGGCGGCGAGCCACTCGTCGGCCAGTTCGCGGACCGCGGTCTCGTCGAGCAACGCGGAGGCGTAGGCGAAGGCGACGCTGATCCCGCCCCCGGCGGCGGCGATGGCGTTGATATCGATCACCATGCCCGCCGGCATCCCGCGATCGAATTCGGCCTCGAATTCGCCCAGGTCACCGGTGGGCAGCCACGCCGTATCGTCGATTCCGGCGGGTACATCACCGGCGGAGACCCGGCCGAGGTAGTTGAAGCCGATCTGGGCGACCGCACCGGCACCGAGATCGTCACCGGTTTCCGGGGCGAGGTGTCGCAACAGTCCGAAGCCGATACCGCGTTCGGGGACCGCGACGAGCTGTTCCTTCACCGAACGCAGCAGCGCGGCGGTCGATTTGCCACCGGCCAGCGCGGCCCGCGGGTCGATATCGGAGAGATCCAGGGCCACCGGGTACGCGGTGGTGAACCAGCCGACGGTGCGGGTGATATCGGACCCCGGCAGCACGGATTCCTCCCGGCCGTGCCCTTCCAGGCGGATCCGGGTGACCGCGCTGTCCACCCCGCGCCGGATGCGCCAGTTGCGCACCGCCAGGGCCAGTGCCGCCAGCAGCGGATCGTTCACACCGGTGCGATACAGCCCGGGAACCTCGGTGAGCACCGTGCCCGCGATATCGGCGGGTACCTCCACCGCGAACCGGCGCACGGTCGCGTAGGTGTCGGCCGCGGGATCCAATGGGCGGGAACCGATCAGCGGATCGGGGGTGGCGAGGACCTTGCGCCAGTAGGGCAGCTCCCCGGCGCGCCCGGTATCGGTCGCGGCCTCCACCAGACCGTGCGCCCAGCGCCGGAACGAGGTGCCGACAGCGGGCAGTTCGGTGCGCAGACCCTGCGACACCTGGGCCCAGGCCAGCACCAGATCGGAGATCAGAATGCGCCAGGACACCCCGTCCACCACATAGTGGTGGACCGCGATGAGCAGCGCGTCGCGCGCGTCCGGGCGCCGCAGCCAGGTCACGGCGACCATCCGGCCGCCCGCCGGGTCCAGTCGCGCCACCGTCGAACTCATCGCGGCACCGGCCAGCTCGGTGACCTCGGTGGCGCTGCTGCCCGCGGGCACCTCCACCTCGGAGACCATCGCGCCCGCCGCCGTCGGCTGTGATTCGGGCACCTCGAGCCGGTACCCGCCGTCCTCGGCGACCAGTCGCGCGCGCAACATATCGTGGCGGTCCATCACCGCGCCCAGCGTCGCGGCGAGACCGGCGCGATCGATGCCGTCGGGCAGCGCCAGCGCCATACTCTGCGCGAATCCGGGATGCACACCCTCGCCCAGGTATTGGGCGAGGATCGGGGTCAGCGGTACCTCACCCAGGCCGCCGCCGGGGAGTTCGGTGAGCCGCTGCACCGTGGAGGCGTCACCGGCCACCGCGACCTTGGCGAGTTCGGCGACCGTCCGGTGCTCGAACACATCCTGCGGGGTGAACAGGATCCCCGCGTTCCGGGCCCGCGATACCAGCTGGATGGACAGGATGCTGTCGCCGCCGAGGGCGAAGAACGGATCGTCGGCGCCGACCTCGTCGAGCCCGAGGACCTGCGCGAACAGTTCCGCCAGGCGGGTTTCGAGTTCGCCCGCCGGAGCGCGGGAACCGCTCGTTTCGAAGACCGGTTCGGGCAGTGCCGCGCGATCGAGTTTGCCGACCGGGGTCAACGGGATCTCGTCGAGCACCACGAACGCGGCGGGGATCATATAGGAGGGCAGCGATTCGGCGAGGAACGCGGACAGCTCCTCGCCGCCGACCGTGGCGCCCCGTTGCGGCAGCACATACGACACCAGCGCCGTCGACCCCGACGGCAGCGTCTTACCCATGGTCACCGCGTAGTCGAGGCCGGGGTGCCGGGTGAGCGCGTTGTCGATCTCGCCGAGTTCGATCCGGAACCCGCGCACCTTCACCTGGAAATCGGTGCGGCCGAGATATTCGATGTGCTCCCCGTGCGGGGTGTCGATCCGGCGCACCAGATCACCGGTGCGATACATGCGGGTGCCCGGCGCACCGAGGTCGGCGCCGAACGGCCCGGCGACGAACCGTTCCGCGGTGAGTGAGGGACGGTTCAGGTAGCCGTGCGCCAGCGCCGGGCCCGCCAGATACAGTTCGCCCACCACACCGGAGGGCACCGGGCGCAATCGCGCGTCCAGCACGAAGACACCGAATCCGCTGAGCGGGGTGCCGATGGTGATCGTCTCGTCCGGGTCCATCGCGCCGGTGCTGGTCGCGATGATGGTGGCCTCGGTGGGACCGTAGGAGTTGATGAACGCGTGTTCCCGCGCCCAGCGGCCGACCAGCTCCGGGCCGAATTTATCGCCGACGGCGACCACCAGCGCCAGATCGGTGAGCCCGGTGGGGTCCACGGATTCCAGGGCGGCGGGCGTGGAGATCATATGGGTGACCCGCTCGCGACGGGCCAGATCGGCCACTTCCTGCCCGCCGAGCACCCCGGCGGGCACGATCACCAGCGTCGCGCCGCTGGTGAAGGTGAGCAGCAGTTCCAGGATCGAGACGTCGAAGTTCGGGGAGCACAGATGGGTCACCCGGGAGTCGCTGGTGATCCCGTAGTACTCGTTGGCGGCCGCGACCACCATCGCCAGACCGCTGTGGGAGACCATCACGCCCTTGGGCTTACCGGTGGACCCCGAGGTGTAGATCACATAGGCCGGGTGGCGTTCGTCGAGCAGGCGCACCCGGTCGGCGTAGGAGATCGGGTGGCTCGGCCGCTGGGCGATCCGTTCGGCCTGCACCGGATCGTCGAGCTCCACCCAGTACAGGGACCGGCCGAGCGCGGACCGGTGTTTCGAGGTGGTCAGACCGAGCACGGCACCGGAGTCGGTGGCCATATGGTCGATGCGGTCGGCGGGGTAGCTCGGGTCGATGGGGACGTAGGCCGCGCCCGTCTTCGCGATGGCCCAGACGGCCAGCACCGATTCCAGGCTGCGCGCGATACCGATCGCCACCACATCGCCGGGACCGATTCCGCGTTCGATGAGATCGCGCGCGAGCTGCGAAGAGGCCTCGTCGAGCTGCTGGTAGGTCATTTCCCGCTGGTCGGCGGGTTCGCCCGTCGGGTTGTAACGGATCGCCACCTCGGAGGCGGCGGATTCGACCGCGGCGGTCAGCAGCTGTCCGAAGAGCGGGCTGCCCGAGCGGCGCCGACGGCTACCACGCGAAGAACGACGGGCAGTTTCCATTCGAGTGCAATCACCTCTCGCGTTGAGCCAGGACCCCGGCCGCCCCTGCGTGCCCGTATGGCGAAGGGGCATCTCGACCGGGGGCCAGCGCGGTCTGGCCATCATATCGGGAGCGCCCAGTGTCGCCGCCCGGGGAACGAAACCGGCGGACGCTGTCTGCCACTCCCGGCACGCGCCCGCCGAATCGTCTCCGGGTGCTACATCGTTGCCACGCCGCCCGGCGTTGCAGACCGGGCCGCCGGCGGTGAATCAGGTCACAGCCAGCCGCGACGGATCGCCTGTACTCCGGCCTGGAAACGAGTGCTCGCTCCGAGCCGTTCGAGCAGCCGCGCGGTACGCCGGACCACCGTGCGACGCGACATGCCGAGCCGGCGCGCGATCGTATCGTCGGTCGCGCCCATGCTCATCATGGTGAGGATCGCCCGGTCGCGTTCGTCGAGTTCGTCGGCGGCGGGCCGCACCGAGATGGGCGCGGACAGGGTCCACAGCACGTCGAAGCTGCGCGTCAGCATGTCCAGTAACGGCGACCCGCTGATCCGCAGGGCCATCGGGTCGGGCCGGCGTTCGTCGGTGTGCAGGACGAGGCTGGCGCGTTCGTCGTCGGCGATGATGAGTTTGAACGGCGGATCGGGCAGCGTACGCGCCTGGGCTCCGCGCGCGTTGGTGGCCAGGGTGTGCCGCAGCCGGTCCGCGTCCTGATAGATCGTGTCCTGGTAGAGGATCCGGTACCGGACGCCTTCGGCCATCCGGGCCTGCTTCAGCTCGGAGATCCGGCTGTCGCGTTCGGGGTCGCTCAGATGCGGGCTGCGGTCGACCATTTTCACGGATTCGCCCGCGTTGGCGTGCAGCGCCTCGAAATCGGCGAGCAGTTCCGCCCGTTCGAAGACGGGAACCACCACACCGTTCCAGCCCTGTGAACGCCGGACCGACCGGAAGGTCTCGCTGAGCCTGGCCGCTGCGGCGTGCATGGTGCTGATCTGCTGGCGGCGCCGCCGGGCCTCGGCCTCGGACAGCGATTCCGGTGCGTGCGCGTCCCAGCGGGCGGTCCCGTCGGGATCGGTGAGCCGGACCGCGGCCCGCAGGCCGCACAGCTCGGCCAGCGCGGTTTCGGTCTCGGTGTCGGACAGACCGGTATGCCGCGCGATCTCCGCGAGCGCCGACCTGGGTCGATGCACGAGGGTCGCGTAGACACGACCGTGGATCGAGTCGGGTTCGAAGATTTCGGCCAGTTCGGTCACGCCGGGAGTTCGCAGTTCTGCCTGCAACCCCGAGGGGGTGGCAAGTATCGGACGATCGAGGGAGCTCGTCGAGCTCAGTGCGAGGGACCCCACTCCAGCGGCACCCCCTTGGAGAGCATCCAGTTCATCGGATCGATCTTGTTGCCACCCTGGTCCCAGATCTCCAGATGCAGATGCGGGCCGGTGGAGTTGCCGCGGTTGCCGACCGTGGCGATCACATCGCCGGCCTTCACCCGCTGCCCCTGGGTGACATACATATCGTTGACGTGGCCGTAGACGCCGGTGGTGCCGTCGTCGTGCAGCACCCGGACCCACATTCCGAAGCCGGACGCGGGCCCGGCCTCGATCACGGTGCCGTCGGCGATCGATTTGATCGGGGCGCCGAGCGTATCGGCGAAATCGAGGCCGTAGTGCATCGAGCCCCAGCGGCTGCCGTACTGCGAGCTGACGGCGCCGGCGACCGGGCGGACCACGGGGGCGGGCGCGAACTGCTGCTGCAGCTGGTGCAACTGCTGTTCGGCGTGCGCGAGCGGGGCGGCGACCTCGGGCGGCAGGTTCTGCAGACCGAACGGCGCGGCCACCGGGGCCGGGGCCGCGATCGGCGCGGCCTGCACAGGTGCGGGGTCAGGGGTGGGTGCGGGCGCCGCCATCTTTGCGGCGACCGGCGCGGCCTGCTGGGGCGCCGGGGCCACCGATTCGGCCTCGAGGGCGTCGTCGTGCCCGCCGCCGGGGAGCAGCGGCGCGGCGTAGGCGAGCGCGGGAGCGAGCTGCGAGGCGGTGCCGATCAGCGCACCGGCCGCGACAGCGGCGCCGGCGGCGGCGCGGACCTTTTCGCCCTTGGTGACTTCGGCGCGGTGACGGCGCGGGCGGGCGGTGACTTCGTCGCCGATCAGGCTCATCACGGTGATAGAACTGGGGCCCAGTCGGTGGTGCGCCAAAGGTCCGTCCTCGCTATCCGGTCAACAAGTTCTCGAACGCCGTGTACGGATCCAGTTGCTTCGGCTATTGCGCCGGCTCCGGTGAACGTAACGTTTCGGCATCCGTTGTGACGGTAACTCTACCGCCCCGTGACCATATCGCAACCTTTTCGAAAAACGACCAGGTCACAGCCATGGAAACCAATGTGAAACGGTTACGATCGGCCCTGATTCCGTGATATTTCCACACCCCTGAACAGATCGGGCAGCCGCCCGGGGAACAAGACAGCAACCCCGCCTCCCCGACGCGCGCCGGACTCCCTCCGCGGGCTCCACACACCCTCGGCGCACCGCCCGCCACCTCGGGCAATACCCCGGCTAACCCGAAAGGTGCGACCCTCGAACAACTTTCGGCGGCGATTTACTGCTATTGACAACCGATTTCGATTAGACTCGGCCGGGCAGATCTGCCGCGGAGTTCCGCACCACCAGTCACTGACCAGTGCACCCAGGAGGTCACCGTGTCCCTAGATGTCCCCACCGCTTTACTGGAACGCGCCGAGAGCGGCGAGATCGATGACGCCGAATTCGTCGAATGCGTCCGCACCTCTCTGCCCTACGCATGGGAGGTCGTCAGCCGCGTCGCCGGCGAACTGGGTTCCGGCACCGCCGAATTCGCCGACAACGAGACCGAACCGCCGGACGAGACCGCCCGCGGTCAGCTGCTGCGGGCCCTGGCCTCCGACGCCATCCGCGGCGGCCTGGAACGGCATTTCGGCGTGAAACTGGCGTTCCAGAACTGCCACCGCGTGGCCGCGTTCCCGCTGGCCGCCGTCGGCGGCGAAACCTACAACCGGTTCATCAGCCCCCGGAACCAGCTCCTCAACCAGAGCCCGGAACTGCGTAACTGCTGACTGCGTCCGTTCCCCGGCGCGAACAGGTTTCGCGCCGGGGAACGCCCGCGCAGTCAGCGCACGGTCGTCACATCCAGTTCGCCGTCGGCGTGCCGCGCCCGCAGCACCTTCTTGTCGAATTTTCCGACACTGGTCTTGGGCACCTCCGCGATGAACGTCCAGTACTCCGGCAGCTGCCATTTCGCGAACTTCGCGGAGAGGAATTCGCGCAGTTCCTCCGGAGTCACCGTCGCCCCCTCGGCCGCCACGATGGCCGCCAGCGGGCGTTCGTCCCATTTCTCGTCCGGGATTCCGATCACCGCGGCCTCGGCGACCGCCGGATGACCCATGACCGCGTTCTCCAGATCCACCGAGGAGATCCACTCCCCGCCGGACTTGATCACGTCCTTGGACCGGTCCACCAGCGTCAGGTAGCCGTCCGCACTGATCTTGCCCACGTCACCGGTGCGCAGCCAGCCGTCGTCGAACTTTCCGGGGTCCACGGCCACATCGTCCGGCGAGTAGTACGAGCCGGTGATCCACGGACCGCGGACTTCGAGCTCTCCCAGCGACTTTCCGTCATTGGGCACCACGCTGCCGTCGTCACCGATCAGCCTGGCCTGCACACCCACCGGAAAACGCCCCTGCGTCACCCGGTAGGCCCAGGCGTCCTCGCCGCTGACTCCCTGCGGCGGATGCGCCAGACTGCCCAGTGGTGAGGTCTCGGTCATCCCCCAGGCGTGCACGACCTTCACTCCGTGCTTCTCCTCGAACGCCTTCATCATCGACGGCGGCGCGGCCGAACCACCCACGACGACCTCGCGCAGGTGCGAGATGTCCTGCGGGGCGGCGGCCAGCGCCGCGAGCACCCCACCCCAGATGGTCGGAACCGCCGCCGCGAAGGTCGGTTTCAGGGCGGCCATCATCTCCAGCAGTGGCACCGGCTGCAGGAAGCGGTCCGGCATGATCACATTCGCGCCGGTCATCAGTGCCGCGTACGGCAGGCCCCAGGCGTTGGCGTGGAACATCGGCACGATCCCCAGCACAGTGTCGTCGGTCCGCAGCCCCATCCCCGAGGGCATGATCGCCTGCATGGCGTGCAGCCAGTTGGACCGGTGCGAGTAGACGACGCCCTTCGGATCACCGGTGGTGCCGGATGTGTAGCACATCGCGGCCGCGGTCCGTTCGTCCAGAACCGGGAAGTCGTAGGTGTCCGGGTACTTCGCGAGCAGCTCGGCGTAGTCGTGCACGGTCACACCCGCCGGCGCGTCCACCGCGGCCGCGTCTCCGTTGACCACGATCACGTGCCGGACGGATTTCAGATGCGGCAGATACCGGCCGAACATCGGCACCAGGCTGCCGTCGACCAGTACCACCTGATCCTCGGCGTGGTTGGCCACGAAGATCAGCTGCTCGGCCGAGAGCCGGATATTGAGCGCGTGCAGCACCGCCCCCATCGCCGGAATGGCGATATAGGCCACCAGGTGCTCGTTGTTGTTCCACATGAATGTGCCGACCCGGTCGCTGCCGCCGATACCGAGATCGGTCAGCGCATTCGCCAGCCGGGCCGAATCGGCGCCGACTTCGCGATAGGTCATCGTGCGCACCCCGTCGCCCGTCCAGGTGGACACCGTGGAATCACCGACGAACGTGGACGCGTAGCGCAGCAGGGTCGCCAGCGACAACTGGTCGTCCATCATCGTGCTCAACATCGGGAAAACCCCTCACTTCTCTGGGTGGCGGACGGTGGTGATGTGAGCCGGCCCGCTTCCCAGTGAGACATAGAAGTGAACATGACTCACATCACACAGCCGCACACTACCGTGGAGTAGCCACACATGGCGCGAGTAGGACGAAACGGGGAGATTTCCGGGAGCGCGCAGGTCAGCGGGGTGAAAGTGAGGCCGGGTGCCCGCAATATCGGACACGGGATGAGACGCAGCGCCCGCGACGCCCCCTGCGGGCCACCGGCACTGCGCCATCGCCGCCGAGCACTCGTATGTGATAACCGGGATTTCGGCTCACTGCCAAGTCAGATAACGGAATGACATCCAAACGAGACACAGCCCGGATCCGTGTACCGACCGATGGGACGAATTCCGCTCAGCGGAACACTCCGACCACACGTTATTCCCATAACGCACCAAAGTAGTACTTAAATCCGTCATCGCTTACATATGCACGGGCACCGGCACGCCGTGGCCGAAAATATCGATTCGCTGTCCGTGCTTCTCTTCGATCCGGCCCCCCACCGCCCTAATCTTGGAGCATGACATCGCCGTCGATCATCATCATCGGGGCCGGGTTCGGTGGGCTCGGCATGGGGCTCGAGCTCCTGCGTTCCGGTATCAGCGATTTCACCATCGTGGAGCGCGCCCAGGACTTCGGCGGCGTATGGCGGGAGAACACCTACCCCGGCGCCGCCTGCGACGTGCCCTCTCCCCTCTATTCCTGGTCGTTCGAACCCCGCAGCGATTGGCCCCGGCGCTTCTCCGAGCAGGCCGATATCCACGACTACATGCGCGGCGTCGTCGGCAAATACGACCTCGAACGCAAGATCCGCTTCGGCACCGAGATCAGCGACGCCGAATACGACGAGAAGGCCGCCACCTGGCAGATCCGCACCACCGACGGCGACACCCTCACCGCCGACGTGCTGATCTCCGCCGTCGGCCAGCTCTCCCGCCCCGCGCTGCCGAGCATCCCCGGTATCGACACCTTCGCCGGCCCCGCCTTCCACTCCGCCGAATGGGACCACTCCGTCGATCTCACCGGCAAACGAGTCGCCTGTATCGGCACCGGTGCCAGCGCCATCCAATACATCCCCCGCATCCAGCCGCTCACCGAACACCTCACCCTCTTCCAGCGTTCCGCCGCCTGGGTGCTGCCCAAAGCCGACGCCGAATACGAACCCCGCCACCACGCCGTCTTCAAATACGTTCCCCCGGTTCGCTGGGCCGAACGCTTCGGCTGGTGGATGTTCTTCGAGGTGATGGCCCTCGCCCTCACCGACCTCCAGGGCATCCAGAAGCCCGTCGTCAAGGTCGCCGACGGCCACCGCGCCCGCCAGGTCCCCGACCCGATCCTGCGCGAAAAGCTCACCCCCGACTACGCACCCGGCTGCAAACGCGCCCTGTTCTCCAACGACTACTTCCCCGCCCTCGCCCGGCCCAACGTCACCGTGGAAACCAACGCGATCACCGAGATCACCGAAACCGGCGTCCGCACCGCCGACGGTATCCACCACGACGTCGACGTCATCATCTACGGCACCGGTTTCAAGGGCACCGAATTCCTCGCCCCCATGAACATCTACGGCGCGGGTGGCCGCAAACTCGCCGACACCTGGGCGGCCGAAGGCGCCCGCGCCTACCTCGGCGTCTCCGTCCCCAAATTCCCCAACCTGTTCATGATGTACGGCCCCAACACCAACGTCGGGTCCGGCTCAATCGTCTACATGCTGGAATCCCAGGCCCGCTACATCCGCCAGGCCATCGACTACCTCCGCGCCAACCCCGGCCGCGGCGTCGCCGCCCACACCGAAACCGAAAAGCGCTGGGACACCTGGCTCCAGAAACGCCTGAAGGACACCCCCTGGAACTTCTGCTCCAGCTGGTACCGCAACGCCTCCGGCCGCATCACCAACAACTGGCCGGGCGCCACGGTCCTCTACCGCTGGAAAACCCGCACCTTCGACCCCTCCGACTACGAGACAACCCTCGCCTCCTGAGTACCCGGGGCCGGTCGGACGACGATGCGGCCCCCGGGCGGGGGACCCGGTAGACTCCTGCCCACTGGCCCTCGGCCGGCCCTCGTAGCTCAGGGGATAGAGCACCGCTCTCCTAAAGCGGGTGTCGCAGGTTCGAATCCTGCCGAGGGCACAATCTGTGACAGCATTTCCGCAGGTCAACTGGATTTCTCGATCTGCGGCGGGCTGGTAAATCAGCAGCAGAACCGTATATGTGCACGTCGAACGGTTGCCCTGGTTCGATCCTCGGGGAAACATAAAACAAGGGCAACTGGACCAGGCAAGTCACCGGAATTCAGGGTCAGCTGGCCGGCGAAATATCCTGGGACGCGGTGGTGAAGGAGATCTGCGCCGCAATCCGCTGATCCTGCACATGCCATTCCGATTCGCGGCCGACGATTCGAACTCGAGGTGGGTTGCAGCCGGATCGCGAAAGGCGATGTCCTGCTCGTCTCATTGGCCGCCGGCGGCCGCGACCCGAGCCGCCGACACGGAGACGACATCCTGCTTCCGCTCGGCTCGATCGACCATGGCCGCGTCGGCTTCCTCACCTGCGGCGAATAGGCCGGATAATGGGATCGACCCGAGGTCCGTCGGCCGCTGCCAGGCGTTCCTCGCATTCGGCTCGGCGCCTGTCCCGGCCTGCCGCATCGTCGCTGTTGCGATGCCGGACGAGAAGAATGCCGCCTCACACGACGTCGGTGACCTCGGATGACGTCGACGGGTGCCGCGGCACGACGCGCGTTCCAGGTATTGCCGCCGCTGGGCCCCACGGTGTTTCGAGGGCTGCGCCGATCTCGTCGTCGGAGACCGAGTCCACGGCCCGGCTGGGGCCGGGCAGCGTCGGGTGCGCAGCCGTCGAGCCGGTCGAGGGTCTCGACGACCGCCATGGTGTAGGCGCGGCGGCTGTTGCCGGGCCCGATGGTGTTGACGAATCGGCGGACCAGCGCAGGGTGCGCGCCGGGGAATGCGGATGCGGGTCACGCTCGCGACCATCGATTCCACCTCCGCCTTGCCCCGGACAACCTGACGGGCGCCTCCTGGTGATAGAGCGGGAGCAGCGCTCGCGGAGAGGCCCGAGTTGGCCCACTGCGTGCGGGGTGTGGCTACCGCAGTCGCTACTTCTGCGAGGGCGGGGAGGTTCTTCAGTCCATCGTGATGACGACTTTGCCGTGGGCTTTGCCTTGTTCGACGAACGCCAGGGCTTCGAGGGTTCGGTCGAACGGGAAGGTTCGGTCCAGGACCGGCTGAAGGACGCCGGCGTCGTAGAGGGCGGCAAGGTCACGTAGTTGCGCTCCGTTGGCTTGCATGAAGAAGAACTCGTACCGCGCGCCCCGCTTTTTCGCGGCGTTGCGGATGTGGTGACTGAGCAGATCCAGTGGCAGCCGCATGACGCGGGGCAGACCCAACTGCTTGGCGAAGCCGGCGTCGGGTGGGCCCGCGACTCCGATGGCCAGGCCTCCCGGTTTGAGTACGGTGATGGACTTTTCGAGGTTCTTCCCGCCGAGCGAGTCCAGTACGAAGTCGTACCCGGACAGCATCTGCGAGAAATCTTCCTTGGTGTAGTCGATGACGATATCGGCGCCGAGCGTGTGCAGGCGGTCGGTGTCGCGACCGTTGGCGGTCGTGGCGACGTGTGCGCCGAGGTGCTTGGCGAGTTGGATGACGGTGGATCCCAGGCCTCCGGCACCGGCGTGAATGAGGACCTTCTGACCGGGCTGCAGGTGTGCACGGTCGAGCAGGACTTGCTGGGCGGCGAGAGCGACCAGCGGAACCGCTGCGGCTTCGGGCAAACTCAACGAGACCGGCTTGAGTGCCAGATCGGCCTGATCGATCGCGATGTACTCGGCGAAGGTACCGATGCACAGGTCACGGGGCCGCGAATAGACCTCGTCGCCCACCGCGAAACCCTGCACCGCCGAACCGACCTCGATGACTACACCCGCGACGTCGTGTCCGAGGATGAATGGCTTGCGATACTCGAGCAGGTGTTTGAACTCGCCGTTGCGGACCATTGTGTCCAATGGGTTGATGCCCGCTGCGCTCACCTTGACCAGCACGTCGGTAGGGCCCACGGTCGGCTCCGGTACCACTGCGGCGCCCAGGCCTTCTTTGCCGTATTTCCGAACGACGAACGCCTTCATGACAAATCTGCCTTTCTGTTGGCGGGCGGCGGCATCGAGACTGTCGCGGGTACCTCGTTTTCCGTGTCGCGCGACGGCGAACCCTTCATAACCTTGTCTTCTTGTTCGAGGCCGCGTGGAGAATGAAAGTTCCTGTACGCATTACGTTTCGAGGAGCTTGTGGGCATTTCCGATCCCAGCGGCCAGGATCTCGTCGGACAGTGTCGGGTCGGAGACGGCGCGAGCGAGTTGCAGTGTGGTGACGAGGATGGTGAACAGTCCCAGCGCAGTGGTCCGCGCCCCGGCGGGATCAGCAGGGGACAAGCGCGCGGCGATCTCGTTGACGATGGCCTGCATGCCGCGGGTGTAAGCCTGGCGCACGGCATCGTCGCAGCGGCCGACCTCGTCGAGCAGGGCGGCGTTGGGGCAGCCCGATTCGGGATGGTCACGATGGTATGGCGAAAGGTACTCGCGCACGAACTCGTCGATTGCTGCGAGTCCGGGCGGTAGCGCGCTCAGGGTCTCGTACTGGATGCGCAGCTGATCGGCCATCACGTTGGCCACCAGGTCGCTCTTCGAGGCGAAGTGTGCGTAGAACGCGCCGTTGGTCAGGCCCGCGTCCGACATCAGTGTCGCGATGCCTGATGCGTCGATGCCAGTCTGCTTGAAGCGTGCACTGGCAGTATCGACGATCCGGCGCCGGGTTTCGGCTTTGTGTTGCGCGTCATATCTCGGCATGGCTACTGGGTTCCTGATCACTGTCGAAAATCTCGTACTTGTCAAGCCTACCAGATTGGCTTACGGTCATAATATTATGAACATAAGCTAAGTGGTGCGGGCTTGCTGTGCGGACAGGTGCCCTGAACCCGCGACCAGCACGATTATGTGAATCCTGACCGCACTAGAGCCACGCCATCGCCCCCTGATCGCACTCGCCGGACAGATACACCGGATCTACTGAGAAAGGCCCGCCATGGCGACCTGGAAAGACGCGCCCAACCGCACGATCGACATCAACGGCACCACCTTCACCTACCGCGAACTCGGCGAACCCTCCGAGGTCCCCGTGGTGTTCCTGCACCATCTGACCGCGGTCCTCGACGACTGGGACCCCCGCGTCATCGACGGCATTGCCGCACACCATCGCGTCATCGCCTTCGACAACCGTGGCGTCGGCGCCACCGGTGGATCGGTGCCATCCACCGTCGAACAGATGGGCACCGACGCCATCGCGTTCATCCGCGCACTCGGCCTGCAGAAAGTTGATCTGCTCGGGTTCTCACTCGGTGGCGGTGTCGCCCAGATGGTGGTCCTGCAAGCCCCCGAACTGGTCCGCCGCCTGATCGTGGCCGGGTCCGGACCCCGCGGCGGCGGCGGCATCGACAAGATGGGCTCCATCGTCGCCGGCGCCTACCTCAAAGCGTTGCTCACCCTCAGCGACCCCCGCAATTTCCTGTTCTTCCCCCGCAACCCCGAAGGAAAACAGGCCGCGGCCGACTACCTGCGCCGCCTCAAAGAACGGACCGACAACCGCGACAAGCGGATCTCGATCCAGGCAGCCATCGCCCAGATCAAGGCCATCCGGCACGCCGGCCGCTCCCGACCCGACGACCTGTCCGTCATCACCCATCCCGTCCTGGTAGCCAACGGCGACAACGACCTCATGGTCGCCAGCAGCCACTCCGCCGATATGGCGCGCCGACTACCCAACGCACAACTCGAGATCTACCCGGACTCCGGGCACGGCGGCATCTTCCAGCACCACCGGAATTTCGTACCCGACGCGTTGCAATTCCTCGCCGACTAACCATCCGGCCATCAGGAAAAGACATCAGCCTGGCCTCCAACGAAGCAACCCATCTACGGAACAGGATGGTTGGAGTGCCTAGTTCCCGATGTTCCGAAGCTGACATCGGTTGCGAGGCTCTCGACCCGCCCCGCCCTGATCGACGTCCGTACTGGACCAGAGCCGAGGCCCGGCGCGCGAAGTTTCTCTCTATCAGCTCGAAGGCAACACATCCCGCACCGACAACACGTCGATGTGCGCCGACCACCGAACCCACCGCCAAGTCGTCAACTGCATTCAACCCGATCCCAGGAGGAGAAAAGCGTTATGAGCACCGCCGACGAGCCCGTCATCACCGCATACGCGAACGCACCCGCGAAGACCCTCATCGCGGGAGGCGACACGTTCGCCTACCGCGAGCTCGGCCCCGTAGCGGAGATCCCGGTGATCTTCTTCGTGCACCTCGCCGGCACCCTCGACAACTGGGACCCGCGCATCGTGGACGCCATCGCGAAGAACCGCCGGGTCATCACCTTCGACCAGCTCGGTGTCGGCGCATCCAGCGGCCGCGTCCCCGACACCCTCGAAAAGGCGGCCGACGACGCCTACACCTTCATCACGAAGGGCCTCGGGTACGACAAGATCGACATCTTCTCCTTCTCCATGGGAGGCATGATCGCCCAAGACCTGGTCCTCGAGCACCCCGATCTGGTCCGCAAGCTCGTCCTCACCGGCACCGGACCCCGCGGCGGGAAGGACATCGACAAAGTCATCGCCACCACCTATTGGGATATGCTCCGCGCTGCCGTGACCTTCTCCGACCCGAAAGAGTTCCTCTTCTTCAACCGCGACGCCGAAGGCAAGAGGGCCGGCAAGGCATTCGTGAAGCGGCTCGAGGAACGCACCACGGACCGGGACAAGAACATCAAGCTCTCCGCGTTCCGGACCCAGCTGAAGGCGATCGCGAAGTACGGACGCTCCACGTCTTCCGACCTGTCCGTCATCACCCAGCCCACACTGATCGTCAACGGCGACAACGACCGCATGGTCCCATCCGTCCTGTCCGAGGACCTGCACCAGCGGATCAAGAACAGCGAGTTGATCATCTACCCGAACTCGGGGCACGGCGGCATCTTCCAGTACTGGCAGAAGTTCGCCCCGATCGCCGCGAAATTCCTCGCCCCCTGACCCACCGAGTGATCCGGCCTTCGACGATGATCGCGAATGCGTTCAGTGCGGGTTTCCACCGCATCGCCCACGGTCTCTTACCACCGCCGGTGATCCAGGGACCGGGTCACGAGATACAGGCACTTCAACGCGGCTTGCTCGCTCGAGAAGTGGATGGCGAACTACACCAGAAGGGCGGCGCTGTACCCGTCGATGAGCGCGGCTCCGGAATAGGTGCGTGTGGATTGGGCGGTGCCGGTGGCGGCAACGCCGGCCATGATCGCAATGCCAAGTGCGACGCCGATTTGCTCGGCCGAGTACAGCAGGGCGGAGGCGATGCCCGCCTTGTCGCTGTCCACGTGATACACCGCCGCCTGGGGTCAGCGCCCATCACGCCGAAGACGAACCCGACCGCGGAGACCAGCATCGCGGGAGCGAGGTTCCGTCAGTAACTCGTGGTCACGGTGATGCCGGAAAACCATAGATCTGTGACGGTTTGCGTGATTGATGGGGCTGGATTGCCGACCGGGGGCCCGTCCACCCCACCCGCGCCCGCCCATGGCAAACGGCGAGCGACAACGCAGGTACATACCTGTACTTTGACTGGGTAACTACAAGCTATGACCAGGCGTTTTCCAGTTGCCCATGTTTTGTGTGTCCTGCCGAGGGCACCAGAAACAGGGGTAACTGTGGTGGTTGCCTGCATATTGCCGTTATGCGCGTCGCCGTAATTTCGGGGCCGGCGGCGGTTCTGCAGCCGGTTTCGGGGTTGCGGCCGACCCAAATCAGCGCCAACGGCCACTCCAGGTACGCGGTTCAGACCCATTCGGCCGCGAATCGGTTCTGTCACCGACACGCTCATCGGCACTACCGATCCGTGCGGACGCACGGCAAATTGTCGGACCGGGAATCGATCCAGCGTGCCCGCCGCTGGCGTCCAGCAGTACCACGCGCTCTCCGGATTGCCCGGTCACGACGGCATCTCCGTAGTGAGTGCGCCGGCGGCACCACCGCGGCGGGCCCACAACGCGCGGGCCAGTGCGGGTGCTGCGACACCGGCGCGGCGGGCGCGGCCGACGGTCGCGCGCTGGGAGAACACCGCGAATTCTGTTGCCTCGATCCGGTCCAGAATCTCTGCGTACAGCATTGCCGCCGTTGTGACGCAGGGCCGTGACACCGGGTGCAACAGCTCGATTCCGGTGCGAGCGGCCCGGTACCAGTGGCGGGTGATCGCGTGCTGGGCCGCCAGCGCCGAGCGCACCCGGGTGTCGGTGCATAGATGGTCACGGCACCACTGCAGCCGGTCGCGGTCCACGCCGAAGGCGGCCAATTCGTCGGCCGGAAGGTAGACCCGGCCGCGGTCGAGATCTTCGGCGATATCGCGCAGGAAGTTGGTGAGCTGGAATGCCTTGCCGAGCGCGGCCGCAGAGGGTTCCGCGTTCTCGGTGGGGCCGACGGTGCCGAGCACCGGGAGCACCTGCAGGCCGATCACTTCGGCGGATCCGCGCATATAGCGATCCAACGCGGCCCGGTCCGGGTAGTCGGTCACCGTCAGATCCATCCGCATCGAGGCCAGGAAATCCTGGAACAAAGCGCGGTCGATATCGAAACGTGCGACGGTGTCACTCACCGCGGCCACGATCGGGTCTGCCCCGGCACTGTTGTCGATACCGTCGAACAGGCGCTGCGCCAATGCTTCCAAACGCTCTACCGGAGTGAGGGTCTGCCCGTTGGGGAGATCGACGATATCGTCGGCCCACCGGGCGAATCCGTACAGGGCGTGGATCGGCGGACGTTGTGCCGGTGCGAGCAGCCGGGTGGCGAGGAAGAACGTGCGCCCATGAGTGGCGTTGAGGTCGCGGCATTGCCGGTAAGCGTCACGCAGTCGCGGGTCACCGATGCCGGCGGCGTCGAGTTCGGCGCGAATCATGGCCGTACCCCGCTGGTGTTCGCGGTCGGTGCCGGGTTGTTGCGGCCGGCGGCGGCGCCGGTGATGCGGTCGGCAGCGAGCCGGCCCGACAGCAGGGCGGTCGGCACTCCGACGCCGGGCACTGTGCCGCAGCCGGCGAGCACCGCATTCGATACGCCGCGCGGCAGGTTCGCCGGCCGGAACGGTCCGGTTTGGGTGAAGGTGTGCGCCAGCGAGAACGGTGTACCCGCCGGCATGCCCCGTTGTGCCCAGTCGTCGGGGCTGTCCAGATGGACGATATCGGCGTGCTCGGCGAATCCCGGCAACAGCCTCTGTTCGACGATCGCGGCCAGGTTCGCGCCGTATCCAGGAGCTCGGCGCTGCCAATCCAGGTGTGCGCCACGGTCGAGATTGGGGGCGGGGGCCAGCACCGAGAACAGGTCGTGACCGGGCGGGGCGAGGGCCGGATCGGTAGCAGTGGGACGGGTGACCAGCAGCGAGGGATCGCTCATCGGCACGCCCTGGTTGATCAGTTCGTCGAACGTCTGCTCCCAGGCGGCACCGAAAAGCAGTGTGTGATGTGCGGTCGGCGCACCGGCGGGCACACCGATATGCGCGACGACCGCCGACGGCGCGGGCTGCGCCCGCACCGGCCGCCGCGGTGATCGGCGCAGCAACTCGTAGGACGTGTGCAGTTCGGTGGCCAACACCACCGCATCACAGGTGATCCGCCGCTGTTTATCGGTGTGTACAGCGCTGATGCGGTTGCCGCGCCGTTCCAGTTCGGTCACCGCTTCGCCGTAGTGGAACAGCACGCCGGCGTCCGTGGCGGCTGCTGCCAGCGCGGTGGGCAGGGCGCGCATCCCCCCGCGCGGGAAGTACACGCCGCCGACGGTGTCCATATAAGCGATCACCGCATACAAAGCCAAGGCCCGCTGCGGCGACACACCCGCGTACAGAGATTGGAAAGTGAATACTCGGCGCAACCGCGCATCGGTCAAGAACTCGGCGATGACCCGATCCAGACGGCGGAAGCCCCCCAAAGCGACGAGCCGGGCCAGCGCTGGGGTCACCAGCGACAGCGGTGAGTCGAAGTTGGCGGCGATGAACCGGTCGAACTCGATGCGATACAGCTCGGTCAGCCATTGCCGCAGTCTTCGATAGCCGGCCACCTCACCCGGTCCGGCGAATTCGGCGATGGAGTGTTCCATCGCGTCGCGGTCGCTGTGCACGTCCAGTGCGCTGCCGTCGGCGAAGCAGGCCCGGTAGGCCGGTACCACGGGTTGCAGATCGAGCCGGGCTCCGATGTCCTCGCCTACCGCCGCGAGGGTATCGGCGACGATGTCGGGCATGGTGAGCACCGACGGGCCGGTGTCGAGGCGATATCCACCGATATCGAGCCGCCCCGCTCGCCCGCCCGGCACGGGCTCGCGTTCCACGACCGTGACCGCGCGCCCGCGTCCGGCCAGGTGCAGTGCGGTGGCGAGCCCGGCAAGTCCCGCGCCCACCACGACGACACGGTCGGTGCTCCCGGTTACGGTCCGCATGGTCCTTCTTTCTCTTTGTTCCGGCCGTCTGGCTGTGTCGCGTGATGTTGCGGATTCAGGTGCTACGTCGGGTGCACAGCAGTGCCATCTGCTGCAGAGCGGCGGTCGCCGCCGGGTCGAGAACACTGTCCGCGAGGAGCGTCCGCGCGTCCTCGACGCGGTCGGCGATCATCTGCTCGGCGCGTTGGGGCGCACCGCTGTCCACGATCAACTCCCGGGCTGTCTGCACCGCACTGTCATCGAAGGTGTCGCGCCGCCAGAGGTCGTGTAGCCGGGCTCGCCCGGACGGCCCGGCCAAGCGTTCGGCCAGCGCGACGACCGTGGTGGCTTTACGTTCCCGCAGATCCGCGTTCGCGGGTTTACCGGTGAGCGACGGCTCACCGAAGATACCGAGCAGATCGTCGCGCAGCTGGAATGCCTCGCCGACCAGCACACCGTATTCACCCAGCACTCCCATGACCGGTTCCGGGCAGCCCGCCATCGCGGCGCCCAGCTCCAGCGGCCTGCGCACCGTGTAGTTACCGGACTTGCGCCGCGCGATATCGAGAACCTGTTCCAGCGTCGGCACCCGCGCGGCATCGTTGACCAGATCGGCGAGCTGCCCCACCGCCAGTTCGGCGCGCATCGCGTCGTAGCGCGGCCACACCCGGCCGAGCGCCGCTGCCTCGACCTCACTTTCGCGCAGCATGCGTTCAGACCACACCAGGCACAGATCACCCAGCAGCACCGCCGCGGATTCACCGAAACGCGCCGGCGATCCGGACAACCCCTGCTCTTCGTGCCAGCGGGCAAGCCGCACATGCGCGGCCGGGCGTCCCCGGCGGGTACCGGATTCGTCCATCACATCGTCCTGCAGCAAGGCGAACCCGTGCAGCAATTCGATACTGGCCGCGGCTCGGAGTGCAGCCTCCGATTCGCCGGCACCGCACAACCAGCCGAGGTACACAAACGTCGGTCGCACAGACTTGCCACCCGAGACGAAATCGAGCAATACCCGGCTCGGATATTCGAACCCGTTCGCTTGCAACTCTTCCGCGCACCGCGCGCGTACGAAGTCCTCGACGTGGGTGCGCACCGCGGCCCGAACTTGCGCAGTCCACGACCCGAACCATGCGGAACCGTCACGGTCCGACGTGTGGAACAGGGGCGTCGCCTGTTGTGCGTTCACCACACCGATTGTGGCACTTTTCCGCGGAAATTGCATCGTTTATGCATCGTTCACTATCAGGCCGGGGAGCTGCTCACCGGTCCGCGCCGGCCGGCCGATCTCGGTGATCAGGTTCCGGCGGGAGCCGGTTCCACTGCCGCCGTCCGATCCGATTGGGGCCACGATCTCCTCCGTTGTCCGAGCTTGCCCATGGCCGTGCCCCACTCCTGGAGTGTTGTCGGGCCTCCTGAATATCCGCCTGTGAGTGTTCACACTACGCGCTAAATGATGCAGACTCGATGCATCACGAAAAAATTCGTTTCGAGATCCATCACGGAAGGCAGTCGCGAGTTCTGGCCGCGTTCCCGCACACCCACCAGACCATGAGCCGTCGGCCCGTACGGGCTCCGCTCTCGACAGGAAGGCACGACATGATGATCCGAAAGCACTCCGCGGCGCTGATCGCGATACTGTCGGCGATGGCTATCGCCGGATCGGCGTGTACCGACACCGACGAATCGGGCAATGCCGAGTCCTCACCCGCAATGACCACGTCCTCGGCCACGATGTCGGCGCCGGCGGACAGTGCCATGGCCGGGCTGGTCGGCGCCGGGTGCGCAGATTACGCCGAGCAGGTGCCGAGTGGGCCCGGCTCGATCGATTCGATGGCGCAGGAACCCGTGGCGACGGCAGCCTCGAACAATCCGCTGTTGACCACACTCACCTCCGCGGTATCCGGTCAGCTCAACCCGCAGGTGAATCTCGTCGACACGCTCAACAGCGGCGAGTTCACCGTTTTCGCACCGGTGGACGACGCTTTCGCCGCGCTCGATCCCGCTACGCTCGAAACGCTGAAAACGGACTCGGACATGCTGACCAGCATTCTCACCTACCACGTCGTACCGGGACGCATGTCCGCCGAAGCGGTGGCCGGCACACACCAGACAGTCGAGGGCTCTGAGGTCACAGTGACAGGAACCGGCGACCAGATCACCGTCAACGAAGCGACAGTGCTCTGCGGCGGTGTCGAAACCGCGAATGCCACCGTCTACCTGATCGACGGCGTCCTGACGCCGCCCACCGGCTAGCGCACCGCCTCGGCGGCCCCGTGCATCGATCAGCCGTCGGCCGCGGATTCAGCGGTTCGGCCGAGGACATGGCGCAGCGCCGAATCCAGATCGGGGTCGCGGAATTCGTGGCCGGCCGCGCCGAGCCGATCCGGCACCACTCGTTGACTGGCGGTGGCGAGTTCGCGGGCACCCGAACGACCGAGCAGCACAGCGGGACCGAATTTCGGCACGACGAGGACCGTGGGGCGACCCATGACGCGCCCCAACGTGTCCGTGTACTCGGTGTTGCGCACCGGATGCGGTGTCACCGCGTTGATCGGGCCCTGTAACCGAACGTCCCACAGTGTGCGGTGGTAGATATCGACGAGATCGTCGATCCCGATCCAGGACATCCACTGGCGCCCGGAACCGATGCGGCCACCGAGTCCGGCGCCGAACAGTGGACGCAGCAACCGTAGTGTCCCGCCTCGCGGCGATTGCACGATCCCGGTGCGGACCGACACCGCGCGAGTGGTGGCGCAAGCAGCGGCTGCGGCCGCATCCTCCCAGTCGGCGACCACATCGGCGAGAAAACCGGTACCGCGCGATGCCTGCTCTGTGAGGGTTTCATCGCCACGGTCGTATCCGTAGTAGCCGATGGCCGAGGCACTGACAAACACCGCTACGCCGGCTCGCGCGCTGAGCTCGGCCAATTTGCGTGTCGGCGTGATCCGGCTCTCGGCGACCGCCTTCTTGTGCTCGTCGGTGAACCGGCCGGCGATCGGCACCCCTGCCAGGTGGATGACCGCGTCCACGCCGTCGAGCAGATCAGCGGCGGGATCGGCGGGATCCCAGCGCCGCTCCCCGGGCTCATGTGGCTCGCGACGCACCAAGCGGATCACCGTATGCCCACCCGAAGTGAGAAAGGCAGTCAACGCCGACCCGACCAGGCCGGAGGCACCTGTCACCGCGACGGTGATCGCGCCGAGCCCGTGATCGGCCGCGCGCGCATGTGCGGCCAGATCTGCTTCGAGTTGCCGGTACCGATAGGTGAACATCGGGCGCAGCATCGCGGCAGGCACCCACGTCCGCACTCGGTCCACGATCCGGGTGTGCGCCGGGTCCACCTCCTCGAACTCATGGGTATGCCGCCACGACAGCACAGCAGCAACCGGCGCAGAAGCCAGACCGTCGGTGGTGATCCGGTCGACAAACCGCTGCGGCGGGTCGTATTCGCCGGCCTCGTGCTGTGCCACCCAGCGCAGCCGCGCCGGCAACCCGAGCACCGCGCGCCCGTCGGCGAGCGAATCGGCTTCGTCGAGCAACGACACCGGCTGCCACGGCGGTGCGAGCCGCGCGAATGCCCCCGGACGGGCGAACCACTCGAACACCTCGGAGCGAGGCGCCGCGACGACAGCCGAACACTCGATGCTCATTCTCCGACCCTACGCATGAGACACGGCCGTCCGGTCACGCCACACGCAAGCAGGGCCTCGCCCGGATGCAGGCGGTGGAGATTTTGCGTCCGCGGCGCAGCGGAAAGAAAACCCTCGCTGTCCGAGATCTTTCCGGCCCCTCGCACCTGGGGTTTGCACCGTGGCCCCGACTCCCGATTCATTCCTTGGCAGCGGCGAGACCGCGGGCAGCTCCGGCGCTTGCCACAACCACCAGGCCGATACCCAACCACTGGGCAGCCCGCATTTCCTCGCCCAGCAGCAATAGTCCGATGGCCGCGGCTATGGCGGGCTCCAAACTCATCATCACACCGAACACCGCGGGCGTGATCCGGCGAAGTGCCTCCAACTCGATCGCATGCGGCACCAGCGACGACAGCATCGCGAGGACTGCGGCTCCTGCGAGGAAGATCGGATTCGCCAGCAACGCGGCATCATTGTCGAGTACCACGGGGAGCGCGAGGAGCGCACTGAAACCCATTGCCAAGGCGAGCCCGTCGTTGCCCGCGGTGTGCCTGCCGACCGCAGCGCTGCATACGATGTAGGCGGCCCAGCCCGCCCCGGACGCGGCGGCAAACAGCACGCCGCTCCACGACACCGGTCCCTCGCTGTCGACGAGCATCAGGACTCCCCCGCCCGCGAGTGCTACCCATAGCGCGTCCAGCCAGCGCCGGGATGCGATCAGGGCCAGCGCGAGCGGACCAAGGCAGTCGATGGTCACCGCCATGCCCAGCGAAATGCGTTCCAGCGCCGCGTAGAAGCACAGGTTCATGCCTGTCAACGCCACACCGAGTCCGGCGATCGGGACCAGCGCCTTGCTCTCCACCTGCAGCGCCGGGCGCCATAGCAGCATCGCGAGGGCACCGGCCAGCACGATTCGGAAGCCTGCGACTGTCGCGGGCGATGCGACCGAAAAAAGCTGCTTTGCCATTACAGAGCCGAGGTGCATGGCGATCATCGCCGCGATTACCAGTAGTGAGTCGGGCACACCGCTGCGCGGCAGGTTGTATCGCGGCGCGGGGCGCGTGGCGGGGCCCTGAGACCGACGAATGATCATGTAGTGCTCCATTGCAAGGGGCATACTCCGGCCAGGTCGGCGATCCGAGTGCAGTAGTACACGAGAGAATCCGAACGCACGTGGAGTATCCGACTGATTGCGCGATCGGAGACGCGCATGAATTTTCATGTGCCTGAGAAAGACTTCGACGGCACAGCGCCGCCACCGAATTCACGCCTGCTTCATACGCGTCTGCGCACAGCCGCCGCAAGATAGTGCGCCGGATTCGCGGCGTCCAGCGACATACCAGGTAAGTAGATAGCGTTACCGCGCAGGATCATCCGAGAATCAACATGCTGCCTCTCATGCCGAATCTCGAGCGGCAGAAAATGATTCCGCGACTGACGAGATCCCCGAACGAAATGCGAGACAGTAATGTGCTGCGACCACACTTGCCGCCACCGACCTCAGCGAAACAACGCATGATCCCGATCACCTTTTCTCACTGCAGGGATACACGATACTAAGTGTGGAAAATTCGGTATGAAACGTACCGAGAGACCATATCTTTGCGCGCCCGTTGTAGCGCATGCACAAACGTGCCGCACCCCCCGTACAGATATGCGACTCACTGCCCGATGCGACACGTGTTGGCTGCCACCTCAGCAGTGCAGGGCGCGCCGGCCTCTGGCTCGACGAGCACACACCGTGATCGACCGCCGGTGTTCATCGCTCCGATCGCTGTCCCATCACTACCGGTGTCGACCCTGATCGAGGCGATGCGGTCAGGCGAT
This sequence comes from Nocardia sp. NPDC024068, assembly GCF_040638875.1. Taxonomy (NCBI): domain Bacteria; kingdom Bacillati; phylum Actinomycetota; class Actinomycetes; order Mycobacteriales; family Nocardiaceae; genus Nocardia; species Nocardia sp. NPDC024068. Next base: position 62,667 of record NZ_JBEZYU010000009.1, read on the forward strand.
GACCTCGGAGGTCATGGACTCGCGGTACCGCCGAACGCCGAACCGGGAGGGCGCGCGACCACCAGCAGTGCGGCAAGCGCAACGGAACCTACCGCCTGGTATCCGATCCAGACTTCACCGGCGGCATTGCTGCCCTGCCATGCGAGAAGCAGGCCGGCGATTGTCGCCAGCACCCAACCGGTGTCGTAGGCAACCATGAGTCGCGTATAGGTGCGCACCGGACGGCTGCGCACGTACCCGATCTCGATTCCGCCACAGATCAGCAGGGCAGCGGCGCAGGCAACCATCAGCCAGACTGCAACGCCGAGCCGATGACCGAGTTGTGCGGCGCCGACGGTGTAAACGACCGCGAGCAACACCTTGAAGCAGGCGTCCGCGATGATTCCCGCCGTCTGGCGAGGGGATGTCGTTGTCATGACAGGTTGGATTCGATTCCATCGAGCACGCAGGTCAACCCGAATTCGAATTGCCATGCCGCGCCATCGTCGTTGGATCCGTTGACCAGATAGTCCGACAGCGCCGGATAGCGTCCGGAGCTGGTGAGCTCGGCCATATACGGGTGATATGCGCTGCGAACATCGTCATCGGAGTCCCAGCCACGCCGGTCCATCAACTGCCGCTGCGCCACCTCGGCCGCGGCCGCGCCATGAGTGAAAGCTGTGACCGTCGTGAGGATTGCCATCTTCGTATCGACGTCGACGCTCAGGGTCTTCATCGCCGCGAGTGCCTGCTCTGCGATGTCGGCCATACGCGGAGTCAGGACTCCTGGTAACCGGGCATATATCTGAACCAGCCAGGGATGGCAAAGGGTGACCTCGCGGACCTGCCTTGCGTAGGCGCGCAGCACCTCTTCCCATCCCGTCGATGGTGACGGCAGCGCGAGGTCGGCGTGCACCATATCGATCATCAGCTCGAACAGGTCGTCCTTGCTCGAGATATAGCGGTAGGGGGCCATCGTCGGCACTCCGAGCTGTTCGGCCAGCTGACGCATGGACACTCCCGCCAAGCCCGCACTGTCGGCGAGCTCGATTGCTGTCAGCGCGATCCGATCATGGCTCAGGGGCACACGCGGCGAGGCCGCCGGCTGCTCGCCGAGCCGTTCCCAGACGGTGCCGCCACTGATGTGCTTGCTCGCGGATTTGTCACTCACACCTGCCACGGACTGCCCTCTCGGTTGATGCCCGGCCGATCCTAACATTGTTTCGTACAACGTATCCCTCGAGATACATTGTACGAACAGGAATACATCGTACATCGGAGTTGGACATGTCTGTCGAACCGCGTGCAGAGCCCCCTACCGCACAGGAACCGTCGTCACGGCGCGGGATCTATGCGGCGTTGAGCGGCCTCGTCATCGCGTTCTTGGTGGCGAACCTCGACTTCACCATCGTCGCCACCACACTTCCGGCCATCGCGCAGGAGCTCGGCGGTTTCGCCGATCTTTCGCTGGTGGTGACGGCGTTCGCGGTGGCCACGGCCGTAACGACACCGATCTGGGGAAAGCTGGGGGATCTGTTCGACCGAAAAAAGCTCTTCCTGGCGTCATTCTCGCTGTTCCTCGCCGGATCGGCGTTGTGCGGCGCCGCGCAAACCCTGGCCCAGCTGATCGCATTCCGTGCCGTACAGGGGCTCGGCGCGGGTGGCCTGCTGGTCGGCGGCATCGCGATCGTCGGCGAGTTGGTAGCACCCCGGCAGCGGGCGAAGTATCAGGGCCTGATGGCGACGATCATGCCGTTGGCCATCCTCGCCGGGCCGGTGATCGGTGGCCTGTGCGCCGACCGAATCGGATGGCGTTGGGCCTTTTACCTGAATCTACCGCTGGGCGCAGTAGCGCTGGCCCTGCTGGTGACACAACTGAAACTGCCACCACGATCACCGGATCGCCGACATGTCGACGTGGTCGGCATGCTGGTGCTCGCGGTCGGGATCATCGCACTCACCGTGCTGACGACAGCCGTCCGTGACGGGGTTTCCTCGGTGGTGATCGCCTCGGCAGTCGCCGTATGTCTCTCCGGCGCCGTCTTCTTCACCTGGGAGCGACGCGCGGCCGAACCGGTAGTGCCACTCACCTTCTTCAGGAGCCGAAACTACAGTCTCGCCGCGCTACTCGGCTTCCTCAGCGGCGTGGTGATGTTCGGTGCGGTGACGTTTCTGCCGTTGTATCAGCAAGTCGTCCAGGGAGCGTCGGCTACCAGCAGCGGCCTACTGCTCCTACCACTGCTGGGCGGGATGCTGGTAACCGCACCGCTGGTCGGTGTCCTGGTGTCACGAACCGGGAGATTCCGTTCCTACCCGATCGGCGGGGGCGTGGTGATGACGGCGGGCGCGATGCTGCTTGCCGGGATCGGCGTGGACACCTCCCAACTCCTCGTTGTCACCGGGATGATCGCCGTGGGTGTCGGCATGGGGTGTTTCATGCAGCTGACCGTGGTGATCGCCCAGAACAGCGTGGCGGTCAGAGATATCGGCGCAGCGAGCGCGACAGCCACGCTCGCCAGGAACCTGGGCAATTCACTGGGGGTTTCACTGCTCGGCGCGGTATACACCTGGCAGCTGACCCGGCCCCTCGGCGAGGCGCGATCAACTGGAGCGTCGTTCGGCGAAGCGGCCGCGCACAACGATGGCGCAGTCCTGCCCGGGCAGATGCAGGAAGCAACACGCGCGGCCGTCGCCACGGGAGTCGCCGATATCTTTCTCGTCGCGGGCCTCTGTTCCGCGGTCATCGTCTGCCTCGCCGCATTCCTCCGTGAGACGCCACTCACCCAACAGCACTGATACAAGGCCGAAGGAGAAGTCGTGAACCAGACGAAATACTCACTCCAGGATCTGGCGCGCTCCGACGTGATGGTGACCATCGATCGTCATCACGTGGACAGCCCGGAACAGATCACCACGACCGCGCAGCAGGTGATGACGTCATGGCGCGACCGACCGGACGGGCTGCTTTCGCTGATGTGCCTGGCGAACATCCGCGATGATTCAGTGATCGCCTACCGGCAGTGGAGTACTGCCGAAGCCGAATCGCCACAGGGCGTTTCATGGCCGCCCGGAGCCGATACCTACAGGCTGCGGCACAGCCTCGTTTTCGACGACGTCCGGCCGATCGGCTGCGTAGTGGTGAGCACCTTCGATTTCCGGTCCTCCGAAGACGGCCGTCAGTGGACCGACCTGATGAGTGCGGCCCTGACGTCGCGTCAGCTGCCTATTCCTGGACTACTCGGGCAGTTCCTGCATGTCCGCGACGCGAGCGTCTTGAACTGCTCCGCTTGGGCCGACGTCGCCGACCACGTCGCCTTTGTGGACACACCGTTCGAAGGAGACCGGTGGCAGAAGATTCAGAACTTTCCCGGGCTGGTCCACGGTCCGGGCGCCAGGTGCCGAATCCATGCAGCCCGATGGCGTTAGGCGGGTGAGCCGCGGCGGCGCGGCCCCGCTCGGCGTGTACCGTCCGGTTTCCGAACTTAGTTCTTCCGCTCACCTTTTCGTGGCGGCCGTTGATGTGATACTGCCGTCCTCGGTGCGCTGGGCGGTGCTGTGGCGACCGTAATAGCGTGCCACCCGTATCCGGTTGCCGCAGCGTTGTGGTGAGCACCAGCGACGGCGAGGATGAGCGGGCAGGAACAGCAGGACGCAGTCATCGGCCTCGCACTGTTTCAGGCGGGCGATAGCCGGGCTTCCCAGTAGCTCGACGGCGGATTCGGCGAGGGCAGCGGCCAGCCGGGCACCGGCGGGACCCGTGCGGCGCACGGTGGTGGTGAGCGCGGTGCCGTCCCATTGCAGCTGCCGGACGGCGGGGGCGGCGGATTGCGCATTCTCCAATCCGCGCAATGCGGCCGACGGTGGCCGACGGCCGTGCAGCAACGCCGCGACGACCGCGGCGATGTGCTCGCGGACCTGCCGCACCTGTTTCAAATCTTCCGCGCTCGGCTGCCCGGGCGGGGGTTCGGGTAGCCGATCGGCCTCCTGCCGCAGCCAATCGGCCAGCTGGTCGGGCGTGGTCAGCAGGTCGGCGTCGGCCGGATGGGTGTTGATCAGATCCAACGTCAACGGCTCACCGATCAGGAAGGACGCCTCGCTCATGTCACTAATGCTACATGGCGACCTTGACGCATTAGTTAGCGATAGGTTAGATCTAATGCATAATTCCCGAAAGAAAGCATGTGAACGCCATGGGCCTGCCGCTGATCCACCACCGCCGTATCGATGTCGACGGCGTGGAGGTCTTCTACCGGGAGTCCGTGCCCGGCCGCACCGATACTCCGACACTGTTGTTGCTGCACGGCTTCCCGTCGGCCTCTCATCAGTTCCGGCGGCTCATCGAGGTGCTGGGCGACCGCTACAGGCTGATCGCGCCGGACTATCCGGGCTTCGGGAATACCACCGCGCCGGCTGATTTCGAATACACCTTCGACCGCCTGGCCGATATCACCGAGGGCTTCGTGCAACGACTGGGACTGACCCGCTTCGCCATGTATGTCTTCGACTTCGGCGCTCCGGTCGGCTTCCGCCTCGCCGAACGCCACCCCGAACGGATCACAGGGCTTGTCGTGCAGAACGGAAACGCCTACGAAGCGGGGCTTTCCGATGGGGCGCGGGAGTTCACCGCGCTGCGCCCCGAGCGGCCCGGCGCCGAAGAAGCGATCCGCGAGCTACTGACGCTCGCGGGCACCCGCAGCCAATACGAAACCGGCGTCGTCGACACTGCCGTGCTGTCCCCCGAATCATGGCTGCTGGACCAGCATTACCTGGATCTGCCCGGCCGCAAGCAGGCGCAGGTGGCGCTGGCCTTCGACTACAAATCCAACATCGCACGCTACCCGGCCTGGCAAGGCTGGCTGCGCGAGCACACCCCGCCGACGTTGATCGCCTGGGGCGCCAACGATCCCTTCTTCCCCGCGCCCGGCGCCCACGCCTACCTGGCCGACCTCCCCGACGCCGAACTACACCTGTTCGACACCGGCCACTTCGCCCTGGAAACCCATCTGGGCGAGATCGCCCCACTCATCGCCGCATTCCTGGACCGGTTATCGGATTCAGCCCCGTAAGGCCGCTCGCTTGCACCCCTTTCTAGAGGGTGTAGTCGAGTATCGCGCGGAGGAGGGCATCGCGGTCCTCGAGCATCGCCATATGCCCGACTCCGCGAAGGTATCGGAGCTCGGCGCCCGGCACCGCCTCGTACTGGTGCGCGGCGGCCGGATCCCATCGAGGGTCGGAGTCCCCGAAGATCACGAGGAGAGGCTTCCCGGCGGAGATGAGGCGCTCGGGCACAGTACTCGCGGCGATGTAGTCCATGTTGGCGGAGAGAATCGCGCGGAAGGTGCGGTAGGTCGTCCTCCGTAAGTCGGCTACAGCTTTGTCGGACACCGTGATCGGCGCCGCCGCGGTCGCTGCCAGTCCACGGCGGATCATCGAGTCGGTACGAATCGCCCACACGAGTGGACCGAAGGGCGGTGCGGCGAGCGCCTTGATGAGGGCCGGCTCGGGCAATAGCGCGGCGAGGCTCGGCCCGGTACCGACCAGGACCAGCTCGCCGACCAGGTCCGGGCGACGCTCCACGAGGGCGGAAGCGACATATCCCCCGCTCGAGTGACCGACCACCTTCAGATTCCGGAACCCGAGCTCGTCCAACACTGCCGCTGTCCGGTCCGCCTGCTGGGGAACGGCGTACGTGGACTCCGGCTCGGATCGGCCGCAGCCCGGCAGGTCGATCGTGATCACCCGATACGTGGTGGCGAGCGACGGCAGCACCGGTTCCCACGTCGAACCGGTTGCGCCTGAACCGTGGATGAGCAACAAGGGCGGTGCTGCCGGGTCCCCGTCGATGACAACGTGCAACCCGCGGACTGTCGTGTCGATACGTGTCCGGCCGGGGATCGATTCGCTCATACCGACAGCTTCGCCGGGGGCTCGTCGCACCGTCTTGTACGAATGTCACGTTACCGCGATCAGGCTAGCCTGGGATGTATGACCGCTACCGGCCTACTGGACTGGAGCCGGGTCGAGGTCGCCGGCCCGGCCGGTCCCCCGGCTCCGGGAGTCCGGATGGCGGGTTTCCGCTACTACGACATCGGCCCCGTGGACCTCACGATGATCCCGCATCCCTCGGTCACGATCCTGCTCGATCTCACCGAGCGCGGAGTCGCCTACCGCGGTCCCGGAGGCCCGGTCGCGGGGAACGCGATCATCGGCCTCCGTGCAGGCACCTTGCGCATCACCAGCGTGGGGGTCGGCGAAGTGTTGCAGATCCGCCTGTCCCCCGTCGCCGCCGCAGCGATTATCCGAGACACCGAGATGATCGGCGGTACCGTGACGCCGTTGCCGCAGCTGTGGGGCGGCAGCGCTGCCATCTTGACCGAGCGGCTCCGTTCGACACCGTCATGGGACGACCGGTTCGCCCTCGCGGGCGCCTTCCTTCGAAGCCGGGTACCCGGCAGAGTCGCTGTAGCACCCGAATTCGTGTACGCCTGGAACCAGACCGTCCGGACCAGGGGGCAGCTCCGAATCGAGACGATCGCCACCGAGACCGGCTGGACCCGCCAGCGACTCTGGTCCCACTTCCGGACCCGGATCGGAGTCTCACCCAAGCGTGCGTCCGAACTCGTCCGCTTCGACCATGCCGCCCATCTTCTGGCGGCAGGCCGCTCGCCCGCGGATGCCGCGGTCGAGGCAGGCTATGCCGACCAATCCCATCTCCACCGTCGCACCAAGGCGATCACCGATATGACCCCGCCCCTCGTCGCGAGCGCACCGTGGCTCGCGATCGATGAAACCGCGTGGCCGGCGGGCTGATCCCGCAGCCGACCGGACAACCACCGCCTGCCCGACGGGCACATGAGACCATCTCACCGCCGAGCGCGTATGGCCTCCGCGGTCGCCCACTGGGCTTCCGCCTGCGCGAGGGCGGCATGTGCCTGGGCCTGAGCGATCACGTTCCGCCGATCCGCGCCGCTGACCGCGTCGCCGTCGGTGAGCCCACTGAGCAGCGCCTCGGCGCGCTGCTTGTGAGTGGTGTAGTCATCCATCGCTCAATACTCGCACCCCTGGAACGGCGGACGGCTGCGGCAGGTAGATCGGAACATGAGGTGCGCCGGAAGAATCGAGGACATGCCGTGGTCCGAGCCGGGCACGGCACCGCGGCGGTCGAAATATCACGGGGCGGGAGCTGTTCCGAGATCGAAGCGGATACCCGCGCGCAGCATATCCGTGGCCGATAGTCCGATCATGTCGCGAAAGGTCTCGCTGAAATGCGACGGGGTGGCGAAACCGGCGTCGATGGCGGCGCGAGTGAGGTCGTGGCCGGCCACGGCGTTGCGAACGGTGCGGATGATGCGGCTCCACCGTTGATAGCCGCGGAAGGTAGTGCCGTACTGCTGGGTGAACAGTCGCAGGAAATGTGTGGTGGACAGGCCCATCTTCGCGGCGATCTGATCGGCGCGGAAGGTCCGGTCCGGATGGTCGCGGATGGTGGTGGCGACCTCTTCGATGCGCGGATCGGTTACCGGCGCGGGCCCGGCGACGGCGCGGGCGTAGATGCGATCCGGGTCCACGCTCTCGGCTGAGCACAACTCGACCAGTTCCCGTTCCCGGCGATGTCCGAGTCCGAAACGTCCTGCGGAAGAGGTCATCTCGTCGGCAATGGCGGTGGCGGGCGCGCCCGCGGGTTCGACGAACAGTGCCAGAATCCAGCCCTCGGTGGCGACCAGACGCTGTGTCGTGCGGGCGGGGGCGAAGAAGCTGCCGGTGCGGATCGGGCCGTGCGCGCCGGTATGCACAAGGAGCGGGCCGTGCAATCCGACGCCGAGCATGGCGACCGACGGGGAATGCGGTTCGACGCCGAGATCCGGCCCGACGTAGCCGACATGGCCGGCCCGCACCCAGGCGACCGGCGTCCGCGCCGGACCGCAGATTTCCGAAAGCGGATCAGTGTCCACGCCTGTCAGGGTATCGCCAGGCCACCGAGAGCGTCGGAGGCGAGAAGCATGACCGGAAGCACGGAGACACCTGATGCGCAGCGATACGGCCGAGACGAAAGAGAAGTCTCCACCCCCGGACGATCCCGAGCCGGACCGGCATCCGACCGGATCATTACGCCCATTCGCCACCGGGTTCGCCGCCGTACTGATCTTTCAGGTCATCGGCGCTGTCGCCGGGCTGGCACCGCTGCTTGCCGTCGTCGAATTGGGCCGGACCCTGCTCTCCCCCACGCCGATCGACCATGGTCACGTCTGGATCGTCGTGCTCGCGGGCGCGGCCGGCCTGCTGGTCCGGCTGCTGTTCACGGCCGCATCGGCGGGCATCGGACATCTACTCGACGGGCGGGTACAGCTGTCGCTGCGCCGGCAACTGGCCGCCGGGCTGGGACGGGTGCCGATCGGCTGGTTCTCCCGCCGCCGGACCGGCGAGCTGGCGCAGGTGGTCGGCGGCGATGTGAGCGCCGTCCACCCGTTCATCGCGCACACCCCCGGCGAGCTCGTCTCCGCCTTCGTGGTACCACTGGTTTCGCTGATCTATCTGTGCACCGTCGACTGGCGGCTGACGCTCATCACGCTCGTCCCGGTCGTCCTGGCGGTGGCGCTGGTACCGGCGATGATGACTCCGGCTCGGCTGCGCGAACAGGAAGAGTTCGATGCGGCCATGGGGCGCGTCGCGGACTCCGTCGTCGAATACGTGCAGGGCATCGCGGTGGTCAAGGCATTCGGCGGTTCCGGGCAGGCCCACCGCGCATTCCGGACGGCCGTGGATGATTTCGTCGGGACCTTCTCCCGCTGGGTGGGCGGTCTCGCCCCGATCGCCGCGGGAATGCAGCTCGTGCTGTCACCGCCGTTCGTCCTGCTGGTCGTGCTGACCGGCGGTGCGGTGCTGGTGACGACCGGTTCGCTCGCACCGGCCGATCTGCTGCCGTTCCTGCTGCTGGGACTGGGCCTGACCGCCCCGGTGGCCGCCCTCGGCCACGGCTTCGACGAGATACAGGCCGCGCGGCGCGCGGTCGGCCGGATTCGGGAAGTACTCGCCGTCACGCCGCTGCCGGAACCCGCGAATCCGGTCGCACCCCGGGGGCACCGGGTTGAGCTGCGCGACGTTCGATTCGGCTACGACGCCGAGCGTGAGGTGCTGCGCGGAATCGACCTGGTACTCGAACCGGGGACGGTCACCGCGCTCGTCGGACCGTCCGGAAGCGGCAAATCCACCCTGGTGCAGCTACTGCCACGCTTCTTCGATCCGACGCACGGGTCGGTCATGCTGGGCGGGATCGATCTGCGGGACATCGCCGGCGATGCCCTGTACCGGAACGTCGCCTTCGTCTTCCAGGATGTTCGCCTGCTACGCGCATCGGTCGCCGACAATATCGCGCTGGCGGTACCACGTGCCGACCGCGCCGATGTGGTGGGCGCCGCCCAGCTGGCGAATATTCACGATCGCATCCTCGAACTGCCCCACGGCTACGAGACCGTGCTCGGCACGCAGGCCCGGCTCTCCGGCGGTGAGGCCCAGCGCATCGCACTCGCCCGCGCACTACTCTCCGACGCGCCCATCCTGGTACTCGACGAGGCGACGGCCTTCGCCGACCCGCAGACCGAACAGGCGGTGCGCCGAGCACTGTCCACACTGGCAGGAAAGCGCACCATCCTGGTCATCGCCCATCGCCTGGAGACAGTCGCCGACGCCGACACCGTCGTGGTGCTGGAGAACGGGGCGATCGCCGAGCGCGGCCGGCCGGCCGAACTGCTGGCCCGCGGCGGCAGGTTCGCCGCTTTCTGGCAGGTCCATCGATCAGCGATCGCGGACAGGTCCGAAACCCCACAGGGAGACGAATACCGATGATTCGAATGCTGCTGCGCGTACTCGGACCCGAATACGCCCCGCCGGTGCGCCGCACGGTTGCCCTCATGACAGCGACCGCCATTGTCGAAGGATTGTCCTACGGCCTGCTGGTTCCCATTCTGCGCGCCCTGTTCGGGGATACTCCCGCGCAGGCCCGGCCCTGGCTGGTGGCCTTCGGGATGGCGGTCGCGGTCTACGCGGTCCTGCGTTATCTCAGTGATCTGTCCGGTTTCCGAGTCGGAACCACTCTGCTGCGGGGAATCTACACCCGGATCGGTGCGCATCTGGGCCGTCTACCCCTCGGCTGGTACAGCGGCGGCCGCGTCGGCGAGGTGTCGGTGCTGGCCAGTCGCGGCGTCCTGGAGGCCATGAGCGTTATCGCACATCTGCTGGCGCCGTTCCTCTCCGCCGCGGTGACCCCCCTGACGATCGTCTTCGTCCTGCTGTCATACAACTGGCAGCTGGGCGTGGCCGCGCTCCTCGCCGCGCCGATCGTGGCGGCGATCAGTGGCCGGACGGCCCACGCAACCGCCGCCGCCGATGCCGAGCGCTCCGAACGCGAGGCCGCAGCCGCCGAACGGGTCATCGAGTATCTCCAGGCACAGCCGGTGCTGCGGACGGGCGGCCGAACCACTGAGCGTTTCGCGCTGCTCGACGACTCGCTCCACGAACTACAGCGCGCATCGCGCCGGTCGACGGTGTCCGCACTACCCGGCGTCATCGGCCTCACGCTCACGGTGCAGGCGATGTTCACAGCCCTACTCGTCCTGGGCACCTATCTCGCCCTCGGCGGCGAAATCGGAGTGGCAGAGTTCTTGGCGATCATGGTGTTGGCCGCCCGCTGCGCCGATCCGCTGCTGTCGCTGTCGGATCTCGGCGGCAAGCTCCGCGGCGCGCGCGCCGTGCTGGCCGGGCTCGATACGCTGCTGCGCGCCGAACCGTTGCCGGAGGCCGCCGATCCCGTCCGGCCACACCGCCATGACCTAAAGTTCGAGTCCGTCTCCTTCCGCCACGGCGACCGGCAGGTGTTCGACAACGTGTCGCTGGCGGTGCCGTCGGGCACGCGGTTGGCCGTCATCGGCCCATCGGGTGCGGGGAAGAGCACCATGCTGCAACTACTCGCCCGGTTCTACGACGTGGACTCCGGCGCGGTACGAATCGGCGGTGTGGACGTACGCGCGATGAGCTCCGAGGAGTTGATGGCCCAGTTCGCCATCGTCTTCCAGGACGTCCGGCTCTTCGACGGCACCATCGAGGAGAACGTGCGTCTCGGCCGCCCCGGCGCGACCGACGCGCAGATGCGGGCCGCCGCCACCGCGGCGGGCCTGGACGAGGTGATCGAGCGTCTCCCCGACGGCTGGAACACGGTGGTCGGCGAGGGCGGCGCGCTACTGTCGGGCGGTGAGCGCCAACGGGTTTCCATCGCTCGGGCGCTGTTGAAGGATGCGCCCATCGTGCTCCTGGACGAGGTGACTTCCGCCCTGGACCCGGTGAACGAGGCGGCGGTCCACGCCGGGATCGAACGCCTCATGGCCGGCCGAACCGTGGTGATGGTGGCGCATCGAATGCGCACCGTCCGCCGCGCCGATCACGTCGTCTTCCTCGACGGCGGCCGAATCGTGGAACAGGGAAGCCACGACGATCTGGTGGGCCACGGCGGCCGCTACGCCGCGTTCTGGGCGATATCCCAACCACTGTCGGCCGTTGAGTAACTGCCGGGTGGAGGAGGCGAAGCCCGGCTCGCATCAGCCCGGTGGGTTCGGTGAGGTCGTGGTAGCGCCGCAGTCCCGGCGACCATGACTCGCGCGTGCTAGGTGTCGATGAGATGGTCTGTGCCGATAAATCGGTCCAGCAGCATCAGCTCCCCCTGCTATCGACCGGATCGAGAGGACCGCGTCGGCGAGAGCATGCGTCCGACGGCTCGGAGAAGTGACCGGAACTCGGCACGGTTGGGGCGGACACCCAGCCGGGCATACATCATCACGTTGCCGTACTCGGCCATGCGCACGATCTTGCCGGCGGTGACGTCGAACCGAGTGAGGTAGGTGTTGCGATAGGGCGTGCCGGTCCGGGCGACGACCATGTCACCGGTGCCGAGGAAGAAGACCTCGCGGCCGTCGGGGCCGACGGTCCACCGGTGGTTGCGCCAGACCAGCGGGTCGAACTTGTCGAAGATGCCCCTGGTGTACCCGAGCACCTCCTCCCGGCCGCGCACGTCCGCGACGCAGAGACCTCTGCGACGACCGGCGATGATGTCCGCGACACCCTGGTCAGTGGTCACCGCGTTCGAGTGCATGAAGAGCTGCTCCGCGTCGTCCCCGAGGGTGTCCTCGACGGCGCCGATGTCCTTCGCCTCGACAGCCCGGATGAACTCCTTCGCAGTCTCCAGCGCCGAGCGGGTCGTGGAACGAGGGCCGGTCATGACAGCTCCTCCTTCGCGTCCAGGACGGCGGTCGTGGCGTCCCAGGACAAGAGCGGTTCACCGAACGCCGGTGGCATGCCGAAGGACGCGAAGCGCGGCGTCCACCACCGGGTGAAGTCCGACTCGTACGCAAGGAGCCGTTCGGAGAACGTAGCCAGGTCGATGCCCTCCTCCACTCGATCTGCTGGAAGTGGGAACGTCCACGCTGTACTGGTCATATCTCCTCCGATGGCTCTGATGCCGCTGAGGCGGCACGCCATCTAGGATGCAAGGCCCCGCGACAGGGAGGAATGCCGCGCTGAAACTAGTACTGCCAGTGTCACCACACGCGAGGGAGGCGTCTGTGCTGCGGAAGAATGAGCCCATGGTGAGCAATGATCGGAGCGATCTGGCGCACTACCTGAGACAGCGCAGGGCGGCGATGACGCCGCCGGACCTGCACGGTCGACCGAGAAGCTCCCGTCGGCGGGTGTCGGGGCTTCGCAGGCAAGAGATGGCCGACCTGACCGGGATCTCCGTGGAGTACTACACGCGTCTGGAACAGGGCAAAGCTCCTCGACCGTCACGTGAGATCCTCACGGCTCTGGCGCAAGGCTTCGCTCTGACAGGGCCGGAGCGCGCCCACCTGTTCCGGCTGGGAGGCGAGTCCCCGCCCGAACTACCCACCCCCGGCTCGGTCGTCCGCCCGGGCCTGCTGCGGATGCTCGAGGGACTGGACGAGACGATGCCGGTCACCGTCCACGACGGTCGGCTCGACCTCCTGGCCCGCAACAAGCGCGCAGCTGAACTGCTGCCGCCCGCCGACGGGACCGGCCCCTTCGCGCGCAACCTCGCCTACCAGGCTTTCGCTACCACCGCCCTCACCGACCTGCTCGGTAACAGCGCTGAGCAATTCCTGCGCGTCGCAGCCGCTGAGCTGCGCACCGCGCGGAGCCGATACCCCGAGGACGACTACCTCCGCAGCATGCTCGCGGAGCTCACCGCTACCAGCCCGGTCTTCCGCGACTACTGGGAGCGCGGCGAGGTCATCGCGTCGCGGTCGGCGACGAAGCAGCTGCACCACGCCACGTACGGCCGGGTCAGCTTCGACATCGAGCTCCTGCATGACCCTGAGCGAGACCACTGGGTCATGCTCTACACGCCCCGCGACGACGCCTGACCTCTGCCACATCTACCACCCGGCGAAGGGTGCAGTGCTGACTCGGGGTTTTCAGAACCGGCAACATCGCCACCCTCACGCGCTACAGTCCCGGCACCCTGCGGCCGTACCCGACGATCTGGCGCTCCAACCCTGCCGAGGGCACAAACCTGCAACGAATTTCCGCAGTTCAGCGGATCAAACCGATTCACAGGTCGGGCCCGGCTCTGCGTGGAGGTAGCGTCCGGGCGAGGTCCCCACGGTCCGGCGGAACGCCGCGAGGAAGGCGCTCGCAGTCGTGTATCCCACCGCGTGGGCGGCCTGGGATACGGTACGGCCTTCGGCGAGGAGAGGCAGGGCGGCGCGCAGCCGCATATGGGTGCGCCAGCGGTCGAAGCTCATACCGGTGTCGCGGACGAACAGCCTGGTCAGTGTTCGCCGGCTCACTCCGATATCGTGCGCATGCGCTTCGAGGCCGCGGGGGTCGGCGGGGTCGGCGAGCAGGGTGTCGGCCACGGCGCGGACCCGTTCGTCCACGGGGTGCGGGACGTCGATCGGCAAGGTCGGTACGGGGTGCAGCAGGTCCAGCACGACGGCCTCGGCTCGCCGCCGTGCGTCTTCGGCGAGATCCTGGCGGGCGAGATAGGTGATCAGTTGGGCCAGCAGCGCGCCGACGCCCACCGCGGTGGGCTCGGACCAGTCCGGGGAGCATCCTGCCGGATCGAGGTAGAGGCTGCACAACACCGCCTCGCGGGTGGCGCCGGTCCGGTGCACCACCCCCGCCGGTAACCACAGGGCCCGGGTCGGTGGCAGTACCCAGTACGCGTCGGCCACAGCGACGCTGAGGACCCCGCGACGTGCCCATGCCAGCTGATGGTGGGTGTGACTGTGGGCGGGGATCCATTCCCCCGACGTCAACGGGAATTGGCCGACGATGATCACTCCCGCGCCGGACGGATCGAACGAATCGGCGGACTCCAGCATGACGCCAGCCTATGTCCTCAACGCGATATCATCGGGCCTCATCACGTATTGTGGCCACCTTCGCGGGGCGCATAGCGTCGTTGAGTGCTGAAAAAACCTGTGCCTCATCATGGTTGGTGTACGCCCTCGAAGCCGGAGCGTCTGCCGTGACGTCGGTGGTTGCTTCCGTGACCCCCGGCCGGCGCCGGGGAGCGCTCGTGGTGCTGTGCTTCGTGCAGTTCATGCTCGTCCTCGACGATAATGTGGTCAGCGTCGCCCTACCCAGCCTCCGCGACGAACTCGGCTTCAGCGGCGCAGGGCTCGCCTGGGTGGTCAACGCCTACTTCCTCGCATTCGGTGGATTGTTGTTGCTGGCCGGGCGCGCGGCCGACCTGGTGGGCCGCCGCCGCGTCTTCCTCCTGGGGGTGGCGCTGTTCGGTGTGGCGAGTCTTGCGTGCGGGGTCGCCCAACAGCCCTGGCAACTCGTGCTCGGACGGTTCGTTCAGGGCGCCGGCGCGGCCATGGCGAGCCCGGCCGCGCTGTCGTTGATCACTCTGCTGTTCCCGGGCACGGCGGAACGCACCCGGGCACTGGCCATCTGGGGTGGGATCGCGGCGCTGGGCGGCACCGCGGGCCTGGTGATCTCCGGTGTACTGACCGACCTCACATCCTGGCGCTGGATCTTTCTCATCAACCTGCCGGTGGCGGCGGTGGCCCTCATGCTGTTGCCGCGCTTGATCCCGGAAAGTCGTGCACACTCCCGGGTGCGCCTGGATGTACCCGGCGCCGTTCTGGGCACCGGCGCCGTGGTGTCCCTGGTCTACGGCCTGCTCCGAGCCGGGGAAACGAACTGGGCAGACCTCCCCGTCATCGCAGCCCTGCTGCTGGCCGCGCTCTCGGCCGCCGCATTCATCGTGGTGGAGTCGAGGGTGGCGGAGCCGTTGGTGCCGAAAGCGTTCCTGGCCGACCGGACACGTTCGGTCGCCAACGCGGCGATGTTGCTGTTTTCGGTGGCCTTTTTCGCCATGGCCTTCCTGCTGATGATCCACTTGCAGACCGTCCTCGGATACGGTCCGTTGCAGGCCGGCCTGGCCTATCTGCCCTATGGCGCTGGAATTCTCGTGGGTATGCGCCTTTCCACGTACGCGATCACGAGGATCGGGATGCGGTGGGCGCTGATCTCGTCGTTCCTGATCAGCGCCGCCGGGCTGCTGATGCTGTCCGGTGTGGCGGCGGGCGATCCATACGCTACGGGTGTGCTGCCGGGCATGCTCGTCACCAGCCTGGGATGCGGGCTGAGCCTGCCGGTCCTGACGGCGGCCGCGGTCACCGGCACCAACGCGGAGAACGCCGGCCTCGGCTCGGCGTTGTTCAGCTCTGTGCAGCAGATCGGTGGCGCAATAGGCGTCGCCGTTCTGGTCACCGTGGCCGAACGCCACAGTGGCGCCTCGGCCGGTTCCGCTGATTCGCCGGGCTTTTCCTTCGCACTCACGATCGCTGCCGTCATTCTCGCCCTCGGCGCCGTCGTCGTCACTGCACTGCCAACACACCGATCACCCGGTACAAACCCATATTGACCAGGCGTTTTCCAAGTGCCCATGTTTTATGTGTCCGGCCGAGGGCACAATCCGCAACGAGTTTCCGCAGGGTCGCATCCTGCTGTTGTTCAACCCCCCGGATCCGAACACGCGGGCAGCGTCTTCTTCAAACCCCCGACGGGCGGCACAGCAGTGGGCGGCCACTGATCAACCGAGGACGTGGCGTCGCGCGCACTGTTCGGCATGGTCGCCGGGCGCGCTACTCGCGCGGGAGCAGCCTGGAGTTCGGTAGCGGCGGAGCCGGTAGCGGTAGCGGTGGCGGTTGGTCGGGAGGGAACTCGCCGAACAGGGCAGGCTTGCCGGCATCCCGCGTGTCGGCAGGTTCGAAACCGAGCTCGGCCTGGTATCGGCGGCGGTACTCGACGATCTCGTCGTGATCGCGTCCGATGAAGTTCCACCACATCACGATCCGCTCCCGCAACGGGACGCCGCCCAGCAGGATGACACGCGCTTCGGTATCGCCCGCGGTGAGGACCAACGTCTCGGATCCGGGAGGTATGTAGGCGAGCGATCGATGCCCGACGGTGGCCGAATTCACCGTGACCTCGGCACTCTCGGCGAGGACCGCGTGCTCGAAGTCCGCCCGCACGGTGAGCCGTACCGAGGCGCCGGGCTCGAGTATCAGTTCGGCACCGAGCAGGCCGGGTGTCCGCGTATCGACCGGGGAGACCGATCCGAGGAGTGCTCCGATGAACACGCGGGCCCTGGCGCCGGGAAGTATCACCGGCTCGGGCGCGTAGTGCGCGAATGCGTTCTCGCTGAAACGCGTCTCGTCCGGCAGCGCGTACCAGAGCTGCACGCCGTGCAGGATGTTCGTCTCGGGGTCGCTGATCTCTTGATGGGTGATGCCACGGCCCGCGATCATCAGGTTGAGCTCGCCCGGCACCACCGAAGCCGCGTTGCCGCCGGAGTCGAGATGCCCGACGTGGCCGGTGAACAGCCAGGACACCGTCGCGAGCCCGGTGTGTGGATGGCGCGGCATCTGCATGCCACCGGTTACCGAGACGTCATCGGGACCGTAGTGATCCAGAAAGCACCACGCCCCCACCAGCGACCGCTGCCGCTGCGGGAGGGTCCGGTACACGGTCATCTCCCGCACGCCGCCGAGTGGCACGAGGCGCGGCTCGAGGACCTCTGTCGCCGTGCACGGCTGCCCGGGCTCCAGGACCTTCAGATCGGGGCGTGGGTCGAGATCGGTCATCGGATGATCTTCCCTTCGGAATCGCGGGGACGCACTGCATGCCGGCTGAGGATCGAGATCCGGTTGAACGCGTTGATCGTGACCGCCACCCACTCGGCCGCGACGAATGCCTCCTCGCCGAGAACGGATCGGGCGCCCGCGAGATCGGCATCCGACTCGTCGGTGGTGGGGAGCATCGTGGCGGCTTCGGCCACCGCGAGCACCGCCCGCTGCCGATCGTCGAACAATCCGGTCTCCCGCCACGCCGGCAGCAGGTCCAGCTGCTGCTGCGCTATCCCGGCCCGTCTCGCCTCGCGCGAATGCAGATCCACGCAGAACGCGCACGCGTTGAGCTGCGAGGCGCGCAGCTTGATGAACTCGGACTCCTGGACCGACAGTCCGCGGGACAACGCCGCTACTCGAATCGCCGCCGAGAACGCTTCCGCGGCCTTCCACGCCTCGGGCATCACCTTGTCCAAGGACGGACGCATCGTGTCTCCATTTCCGCGGCGACAGCGCACATCCGTCTTCCGCTCTCGCGTATGTCTATCTCGACGCCGGCGTCGGGTCCGTGAACACAGGGGTTTCGGTGGGTGCTCGGCGTACCCATCGAACGGCGTCGACGACTCGTATCCTGCACCGAATCACGATGTCGAGGGCGAGCGGATCTCAGGTCCCGCTCCGGACGGCGCGCGTGACCAGAGCCACATCGGTAGGTGTCGGCCGGCGAAAAACACCGCCGTTCGCGACGAATTCATCGCCATGCGTCTTCAGATGGCGGGCGAACAGCGGGCACACCGGCACGACGGTGAGGTGCTCGCGAATACTGTCTGCCAGCGCCGTCCGCACCAGCACCCCGGCCAGACCTCGTCCACCGAACTCCTCGGCCACTTCGGTGTGAAAGAAGATCCGCTCGGCGTCCGGTCCGGGCGAGTCGACGAAGTCGGCCCTGCCGGCGGGTGATCCATCGGCGAGGCTCACGATGTAGGAGCTGATCGGGTCGGCGATATCGAGCGTGACCGTCACGGAGGCACCGGTGTTGTCGATCAATCCTTCGGCCATCCGGCCCTCCTTTATGAGACGGTGCCGAATTTCCCGGCCCCGGGATCCCGGCGGTGGTGACGGGTGGTCATCGTGTCACGGGCTGTTCGGCCAGCAGCTCGCGTACCCGGGGGATGACCCGGCTGCCGTACAGCTCGACCGAACGTAGCCGTGCGGCAGCGGAGACGGTGCCCGCGGCCGAGTAGATCATGTCGAACCGGCCCGCATCCAACACCCGGATCGCCTGGGCGATCTTCTTCGCGACCGTCTCGGCCGAGCCGACGTACAGCGATCCGTGTTCCACCTCGGCATCGAACTCTTCCCGGCGGATCGGGGGCCAGCCGCGCAGGGCCCCGATCCGGTCGCGAGTCTCCTTGAAACCGGGGTAGAACAGTTCTTTCGCCTCTTCGTCGGTGGGAGCGACAAACCCCGGCGAGTGCATACCGACCGGCTGTGCGG
The DNA here is from genome assembly GCF_040638875.1 of Nocardia sp. NPDC024068. NCBI lineage: Bacteria > Bacillati > Actinomycetota > Actinomycetes > Mycobacteriales > Nocardiaceae > Nocardia > Nocardia sp. NPDC024068. Next base: position 81,290 of record NZ_JBEZYU010000009.1, read on the forward strand.
TGGTGCCGAGTTGCTCGTTCGCCCGCCGGTACAGGTCGACAAAGGGCGCGAACCGGCCGGGGGCGCCGCCGATGACGGCGAGCATGAGCCGGAACCCGTAGTGGGCGGTGCGGAGCACGGACTCCGGTGACCCACCGACTCCCACCCAGGTATCGAGACGTCCCGATTCGGTCTTCGGATACACATCCGCCTCATGGAGGGCGGCACGGGTGGTGCCCGTCCAGGTGACCGGCGTCTCGTCCAGGAGCCGGTGGAACAGGTCGATCTTCTCCTCGAACAGCACGTCGTAGTCCACCAGGTCGTACCCGAACAGGGGGAACGACTCGGTGAACGAACCGCGTCCGAGGATCACCTGCGCCCGGCCGCCGGAGAGCGCGTCCACGGTGGCGAACCGTTGGAAGACCCGCACCGGGTCGTCCGAGGACAGCACCGTCACGCCCGAGGCGAGCCGGATGCGCTTCGTGGCGGTCGCAATCCCGGCCAGCACCGTTTCCGGGCTGGAGATCGCGTACTCCGGCCGGTGGTGCTCACCCAGCGCGACCACGTCGATCCCGACCTGATCGGCCAGGACCGCCTCGGCCACCACCGCGCGGATCGCCTGCGCATGCGAAACGATCTCCCCCCGGTCGTTGCGTGGCCGGTCGCCGAAGCTGTCGATACCGAACTCGAGCTGCGAAACATCCATCGCGTGCAATTCCTTCAACGCTTCGTTGTGTTCGTGGGTGACAGCCTTCCGGGGCCGATACGAGATCGGGGCCGGTCCCGCGCACAGATACCGGCTCCGACAAGGTTCGACGGGCAGGTCGGAACGTCTTCCGTCGCCTGGTAACGACCGTACGGCGGCTATCCAGTGGGCGTCCAAGACTTGTTCGGCTGCGCAACGATAGAATTCGTCTATCGATATCAGTCCCCGGATCCTCCGCTACTTCGTGGCCGTAGCCGAGGAACTCCACTTCGGCCGCGCGGCCACCCGCCTCTACATCTCCCAGCCGTCCCTCAGCCATCAGATCCGCAAGCTCGAGGAAACCCTCGGAACCCCGCTGTTCGTGCGTTCGAGCCGCCGGGTGCAGCTCACCGCCGCGGGCCGGACGCTGATTCGCGAGGCGCCGATAGCGCTGGCCGCGCTGGAACAAGCCGTGCAGCTCACCCGGCTGGCCGGGTCCGGGATCGCGACGACGATTCGGCTGGGCTACACCCCGGTCACAAGCTTCGACACCCTCACCACGCTTCTGGATGCCCTCCACGAAGACCACCCCGGCCTCACGGTCGCCCCGAGAGAGGTCTTCAGCGCCGAGATTCCCGAACGGCTGTGCGCCGGCGACCTGGATATCGGTCTCGCCCTCGCACCGCAGCCCATCGACGGGGTGGGTGGCGAAATCCTCCGCAGAGAACCCGTTTCCGCACTCCTCAGCACGCGCCACCCCCTCGCCGGCACACCGGCGATCCCGGTGACGGCCCTCCGCGACCAGACGCTGCTGCTGTTCCCGCGCCGACTCGCCCCCACGTACTACGACGGCATCGTCGCTGCATGCCACGAAGCGGGCTTCTCCCCCGAGATTCACGCGTTCGAGGAGCCGCCGGTGAACGCCATGCTCGCCCGGCTCTCCGGCGGACGCGAGATCGGCTTGGCCCCTGCCTCGTTCGCTGAGCACGCAGCGAAGCCGGGCACCGGCATTGTTCTTCGCGACATCGTCGATCCGCCGATACCGGCAGAACTCTCCGTGCTGTGGCCGGCGAACGATCCCTCGCTCGCCATTTCCGGCGTCCTCGCCACCGCCCGGCGATGCGCCGAACAAAACGGATGGCTACGTAACCACCCTGGTGAGTAAAGCCCTGACCGTATTTCTTGTTTCTGAGAGATCGAGGGCCATCATCGGCAGTAGAGCGATCCACCACGCTGCGCGCCCGTGACCTCACCCCCGCCACCAGGGTGCTGCTGGTACTGCAGAAAATCGCGCCCAAGAACAGGGGGCTGGGTCGCGATATGCTGGACTGGCTCGAAGACCTGCGCGAATTGGAGTCCGGCCCGGACCCCCTCGGGGACTACCTGACCGTTCTCACCTACATCATGACGGTCGGAGACACCCCCGAAACCGATATCGCGACGGTATTCGAACAACTCGGCCCGCTCGCAAAGGAGGCGATCGTGACCACAGCCGAAACCATCGAAGCACGCGGACGTGCCAAGGGGCGGGCAGAAGGTCTCGCGGAAGGCCGCGCCGAAGTATTGCTCGAGCAGATGACGGTCAAGTTCGGCCCGCTGCCCGCCTCGGCGATCCGCCGGGTTCGATCGGCCGGCCAGGACCAGGTGCGGACCTGGACGGCGCGGGTCCTGACCGCCGCTACTCTCGACGAAACGCTCGCCTGAACCCGGACGTCCCGGTGAACCGATGTCACGGGGTTCGGCACCGCCATGACGGTCACGGTTCTGCTGGGCGGTGACGTCATGCTCGGTCGCGGCGTGGACCAACTCCTGCCGCGAGCCGGACGGCCGGAATTGCAGGAGCCGTGCGTCCGGGACGCCAGGCGCTACGTGGAGCTGGCCGAGCAGGTCAATGGGCCGATCCCCCGGCCGTTCGGCTTCACCCGGCCCTGGGGCGAGGTGCTCGATATCCTCGACGAGGTCGCGCCCGACGTGCGGCTGGTCAACCTGGAAACCGCCGTCACCGCCGACGGCGATTTCGCAGCCGGCAAGGCGGTCCACTATCGGATGCATCCCGGCAATCTGCCGGCGCTCGCGGCGCTGCGGCCGGACGTGTGCGCACTGAGCAACAACCATTGCCTCGATTTCGGTGTCCGCGGCCTGGCCGACACCCTCGACGCGCTGTCCGGCGCGAATATCCGCGCGGTCGGTGCGGGCGCGGATCTCGATGCCGCGCGACAACCTGCGGTCGTGCCGGTCCCGGGCGGGCGCCGGGTCCTGATCGCGTCGGTATCGACCCTGTCCAGCGGTGTTCCCGCCCGCTGGGCCGCGGACAGCGGCCGCCCCGGAGTCTGGTTGATCGATCAGCCGTCGGTCCGGCACGCCGACCAAGTGGCGGCCCGGATCTCGACTGCGTTCCGCAGCGGTGACCGCACCGTCGTGTCGGTGCACTGGGGGCCCAACTGGGGCTACGGAACCGGACTCGGTGAACAAGAATTCGCCCACCGGCTGATCGACTCCGGTGTCGATATCGTGCACGGTCACTCCGCGCATCACCCCCGCGCGATCGAGATCTACCGAGGCCGACCCATCCTGTACGGCTGCGGTGATGTGATCGACGACTACGAGGGCATCGGCGGACATGATTCCTACCGGCCGGATCTGCGGCTGCTGTACCTCGTCACCCTCGAATCCGGGGGTCCCCCGGTGGTGTGGATGCTGCCGTTGCGTATCCGGCACGTACAACTCGAGCGGGCCGGGTCCGCCGATACCCGATGGCTGCGAACCACGCTCGGCGATATCAGCCGCCGGTTCGGCACGCGAATCGGCGACGGGACCGATGGTCTGCTGACCGCATACCGGCCCGATACGACCGGATCCCCATACCGGAGCTGATCTGCGTTATTCGTGCCGGAGCCCCGATCGGCGCGTACCTTCGCGTCGTCCCCGGGAGCCGGGGAGACGGGAATCCGCATTCGCTACGTCAGTACGGGTAGTCCCGGAATGTCATCACACCGCCGACCAGCACGATCACCGCCGTGAGGATGTAGACCGTGACGCGGAACCACATCGGCCCGTAGTAACTGACCGCCATCGACGCACCGAGCGCAACGAGAATCAGCACCACCCCGTAGAGGGGTGTGCGTTGCTCTCTGTCAGCCATTACTCCAGTGTCCTCCGCCTGCGGCGCGGGTGGCAATGCCGCTCGCCGTCTAAGACCGGCCCCTCCAGCAGGGTCGTCGCCGTTTGCTCGTGCGTCGTCGTCAACCGCATGAACTGCTCGGCAGGGACGGTCCTGTCCGAGCGGTCCTGGTCCGCGGCGGCGGTGGAGTCGGCTCCGCGGCCGGAGCAGCGGTTCGGGCGCCTACTTGCACGGCGCATACGGCTTCCACAACCTGCTGCGACGCCGGCGGGACGAGTCGATGGACGAGGTGCTCCGGAAGCGGCTGCCGGTCGGGTGAGCAGGCCGGGGAATCGGTCTCACCAGGCGACAACCCCCGCGTCGTCGAAGAAGCCGCCGCGCGGTCCGTCGTCGGGCAGGGTGGCGAGCCGGAGCGCGATCGCGGCACCCTGTTCGGGCGTTCGTGGTGCGTTGAAACCGGTGAAATCTGTTGCCACATAGCCGGGGCAGGCGGCGTTCACGAGGATGTTCGTCTCCGCGAGGGCCCGGGCATACTGGACCGTGACGCTGTTGAGCATCGACTTCGACGGTGCGTAGGCGGCGAGGATCGGGCCGGTCCGCAGCGTCAGCGAGCCCATATTGCTCGATATGTTGACGATGCGCGGCGCGGCCGCGCGGCGCAGCAGCGGGAGCATCGCGTTCGTCACCCGGACCACCCCGAACACATTGGTGTCGAGGACGGTGCGGACGACGTCGAGGTCGAGGGTTACCGGGTCTTGCGCGCCGCCGTCGATCCGGCCGCCGATGCCGGCGTTGTTGACGAGCACGTCCAACCGGCCCACCGTCTGCTCGACGGTCGACGCCGCGGCGGCCACGCTCTCGTCCGAGGTGACGTCGAGGGCGACGCCGAACGCGTCGCTGCCCGCGGCGCGGAGACGGTCGACCGCTTCCGTACGCCTCGCCTCGTCGCGCGCGCCCACCGCGACGGTGAAACCGAGCGCTCCGAGCCCCTGCGCGATGGCGAAACCGATTCCCTTGTTCGCGCCCGTGACCAGCGCGATCTTCGTATCGTTCACCCGATCCATGCTCGGCGCGACAGGCGGGACTGTCCAAGACCGGTTGGATCCGCTGTGATACTCGACGGGTATCAGCTTGGTAGGCTGCCCGAGTGCGCGACCTCGAAACCCGCGAACTCCGGTACTTCGTCGCAGTCGCGGAGGAACTGCATTTCGGGCGCGCGGCGGTCCGGCTCGGGATCGCGCAACCGCCGCTCTCCCGCGCCATCCGCCAACTCGAAAAGCGACTCGGCGTCCGGCTTCTCGACCGGGACCGCCGGGGTGTGGCGCTCACCGACGCCGGCGCGGTGTTGCTTCGCGAGGCCAGAACGGCTCTGGACGCGGTTGCGGCCGCGGCGCGGCGGACCCGGCGGGCCGGGGATCCGCAGCGGCCGCTGGTGCTCGTGACGAAAGCCGGGGCGTCGCACGAACTGCTGCAACGGCTCCTCGACGCACTGGCGCGGGAGCCCGGTGCGGCGCCGGTCGAAGTACTGCTGTGCGAGGTCGGCGAACAGGCGCGGCGACTGCGCGACGGGAGCGCCGATGTGGCGATCATGCACCGTCCCGTCGACGACCTCACCGGATTCGACACCGAGGACCTCCACACCGAAGACCAGGTCGCGATCGTGCCGGCGGCGCATCCGCTCGCTTCGCGGGATCGGCTCACGATGGCGGAGGCCGGCAATGTGCCGGACCTGCCGATCGCGCGCTGGCCCCGGCTCGACGGGTCCTACCCGGACGGGCCCGGACCGGAGGTACACACCCAGTCGCAACTCGCCCAGCTCGTGGCACTCGGCCGGACGTTGCTGGTCATTCCCGCCTCCAGCCGTGCCTGGCAGTGGCCCGAACACGTCGCGGTGCCGGTGGTCGACGCGCCGCGTATCACCACGGTGATCGCGTGGCCACCGAACAGCACCGCACCGGCGATCGCCGCCCTCGTCCGCACCGCGTCCGGGCTCCGGGACACGTCGCTCTCCACCTCTGCGGGCTGAACCGGCTTCCTATGCGGCGTATCTCGCGGTCGCCGCCCTGCGCAACCCTGGTCACCTTTCCGGCCGAGAGCGCGCGGCAGGCGATGCCGGAGGTCGCGATCACCCTTCTGCAGGCCGGAGTTGCGGGCCCAGTACGGACAGCAGCTGTAGTTTCTCGTAGCTCTCGGTACCCGGGACCGCCGTGTAGACGAGCAGCGAATGGGACTGGCCCGGATCGACCAGCCGCTGGCAGGTGAGTTCCAGGGGGCCGACTTCCGGGTGGATGAAATGTTTGACGTCGTGCGGGCGTATCCCGATCTCGTGCTTCTCCCACACCTGCCGGAACTCCTCGTTGCGCGCGAGGAGCAGGTCGGCGAGTTCCGCGGCCCGGGAGTCCGGGCCGCGGAGGGTGACGATCTCGCGCAGACCCGATACGTACATGCGGGTGAGGAACTGGTGCTGCTCGGGTGCGTATCGCTGCCGCGTGGCCGGGTCGGTGAACCACCGGTACCCGATACTGCGGGCGGGACCGGTGTACCGGGTCAGATCGCCGGTGAGCGCGACGCCCATCGGGGTCTGCCGCAGGGTCTCGCCGAGTTCGGTGACGATCTCCGCGGGTGTGTCGTTCAGGCGATCGAAAACACGGAGCAGGCCGGGGCCGATATGGTCGCCGGCCCCGCCGCGGGCGGGCGGGTTCTGCCCCGCGAGCCGGAACAGGTGGTCGCGTTCGTCGAGGGAGAGATGCAGCCCCAGCGCGATCGCAGCGAGCATCTGGCTCGACGGCTGCGGCCCGCGCTCCCGTTCGAGCCGGGAGTAGTAGTCGGCCGACATATTGCACAGTGACGCGACCTCTTCGCGGCGGAGCCCGTCGGTCCGCCGGCGCGAACCGCGCGCAAGACCGACATCTTCCGGCTGCAGCGCCTTCCGGCGGGTCCGGAGGAAATCGGCCAGCCCGACGCGATCGATCATCGGCACGTCCCTCTCTCGCGGTGCTGAATGCGTTTCTACCACCTGCGAGAACGGGTAGCCGCGGACTGCCGATCCCCCCATACCGTGCCGGACCGTGGCCGGCGGAGCCTGGGATCGGCAGGCCGTGGATACGCTCCCGGCGATGCGCAAACCTCGGGGTACACGCCATTCGTCACAGAACGAAGGAGACCGATCATGGTTCGCGATATGGATATCGCCATCCCCGGCCTGTCCGGGAAACTCGCCGTCGTCACCGGCGCCAGCGACGGGATCGGGTCCGTCATCGCCCGCCGCCTGGCGGAGGCGGGCGCGGAGGTGATCATGCCGGTCCGCAACGCGGCCAAGGGCGAGAAGGCCGCCGATCGCCTCCGCGAGCTCGTCCCGGGCGCGAACGTCGCCACCCGGGCCCTCGACCTTTCGTCGCTCGATTCGGTGGCCGCCCTCGCCGACCGGCTCGTCGGCGAGGGCCGCCCGATCGACATTCTGGTCAACAACGCCGGCGTGATGACACCGCCGGACCGGCAGGTCACCGCGGACGGTTTCGAGCTGCAGTTCGGTACCAACCACCTCGGGCACTTCGCCCTCACCCAGGGACTGTTGCCACTGCTGCGGCAGGGCCGGGCCCGGGTCACGCATCAGACGAGCATCGCCGCGCGCAGCGGCACGATCAACTGGGACGACCCGAATTGGGAGCGCGGCTACGACGGCCGCAAGGCCTACAGCCAGTCGAAGATCGCCGTCGGCCTGTTCGCCCGCGAACTCGACGAGCGCAGCACCGCGGCGGGCTGGGGAATCACCAGCAATATGTCGCACCCGGGGGTCTCGCCGACGAACCTGCTCGCCGCACAGCCCGATATGGGGCGGCAGCGGGACACCGTCTCGGTGCGCGCGATCCGCGTGCTCTCCCGGATGGGCATCCTGGCCGGCACCGTCGAGTCCGCGGCCCTGCCTGCGCTGCTGGCGGCGGCCGATCCCGACGCGAAGGGCGGCGAGTTCTACGGCCCGAAGGGGCTCGGCAACCTCGGTGGACGGCCCGCCCGGCAGGATCCGTGGCCGCCGCTGCGCCGCATGGACGACGCCCGCAGGCTCTGGGAGGTCTCCGAGGAGCTGGTCGGGGTCGGATTCCCGGTCTGACCCCGGAGAGCTCGCGAAGTCGGGAGTGTGCCCCCGGGGCGGCTCGGCTTAGGATTTCGCGGGTGGGACTGGTGTTCGGGACGCGGGCGTCGGATTCGCCGTGGGTCGAGTCCGTGTGGACATGCCGCAGCGACGAGGTCGAGGAGATGACCTCGGTCGCGTCCGAGACCTGGGGGCTGGTGTTCTGGGAACAGGCGGGGCGCGCCCATGCCGCGATCACCGGCCCGGAGAGCCGCACCGGGAAGGCACCCGTGCCCGAAGGCGCGGGATTCGTCGGTATCCAGTTCGCGGTCGGGACGTCGCTGCGTACGACTGCGACGTCGGCCCTGGTAGACGGCGGGATCGTGCTGCCCGATGTGACGGGCCGGACCTTCTTCCTCGACGGCGCCCACCGGGAGACACCGCGCCCGGACGATGTCGAAGCGCTCGTCGACCGGCTCGTCCACGAGGGAGTCGTGATCGCAGACCCGGTGGTGGCGCAGACACTGCGGGGTTCGCCGCCTGCGGCGGGCGAGCGGACACTCGAACGTCGCTTCCGGGCCGCGACCGGGCTCACCCAGGGCGGGGTCCGGCAGATCGGGCGGGCCCGCACGGCCGCGCTGCTGCTGGCCTCGGGCGAAACACCCGGCGATGTGGTCGGCAAGCTCGGGTATTACGACGAACCCCACCTCGCGCGGGCGCTGCGGCGATTCGTCGGGCGGACGGCCCAGCAGCTACGTGCCGGGACCGGGGGCGCGCTCGCCCTCGATCCGGGTCAGCGCACCACCTCGTAGACGAGCTTGGTCACGCCGTTGGAGTAGGACTCCGATTCCCGCAGCCGCAGCGTCTGCTTGTCGCGGTCCGATCGGTCGAACAGGCCCTTGCCCGCACCCAGCAATACCGGGAAAACCAGCAGGTTGTAGCGGTCGATCAAGTCGGCGGCCGCGAGGCGCCGGGCCAGCTCGGCGCTGCCGTGGATGTAGATCGGGCCGCCGTCGGTCTGCTTCAGCTTCGCGACATCGTCGTCCGATCGCAGGATCGTGATCGGACCCCACCCCTCGATCAACGCGTCCTCGGTCAATTCGGAGGACACCACGTACTTCGGCAGGTCCTTGTAGGCGGCGTGGTCCTCGGAGTCCCGCCAGACCGGGGCGAACGCCTCGTAGCTGCGGCGGCCGAACAGGAGCGCGGTGGTGTCGGCGAGTTCTTCGCCCTTGAGCGCGAACGCCTCGGGCACGAACTCGGTGTCCATCACCCACCCACCGCTGCGATGCCCCTCGACCGCGCCGCCCGGCGAATCCACGACGCCGTCCAGCGACATGAAGCCTGTGTAGACGAGTTCGCGTGCCATCAGTTCCTCCTGGGTGTGGGGCATCGGATTCTGCCTGCAGTCAGCCTAGGAACAGCGCGCGCCGATGTCTTGGACGAAACCGACACGGCATTTCCCGGCCGGCGGGACGGCCGCGCGGACCTCCCGATAGCCGCGATGTCGTACAATCAGTCGTACGACTTCGAGCGGGCCCCGCGGTTCTCACTGGATCAAGGGAACATGGCTGCGAGTAGTGAGCCGGGCCGGGGAGACAGACGCTTGCCGCCGCGCGCGATGCCGGGGTGGCCCTCGGTGAGGACGACAGAGCAGCCGGTCGGCAGCGCGAGGTAACCGATGATCGCGGGTTTCGCCACCGCGAGTTCGTACAGGGTCGCCGCGCGCAGGGTGGCGTCGGTGTGCCGGTGGGCCGAGCCGGAGCAGCCGATGAACCAGCCCGATTCGGTATCGCCGTGCGGGTATCGGTGCATCAGAACGGAATCGGTGGCGCCGAACGCCGCGCAGGTCATGGCGTATTGCAGGTGGTTCGGGAAATCCAGCTCGGGTTCCAGTCCGAGGCTGCCGGCGACTTCGCGCTGAAACCACAGCTGCTCCAGGGCTTGTGCGGTACCCGAGACGAAGGCCGGGGGCATCTGCGCGAAATCGGGTTCGCAGAGCCCGAGGGTGCCGTCGCCGCGGTCGGTCACATAGCAGTCCAGCCAGCCGATACCGACGGTCTCGCCGACCGGGAAGCGGCTACCTTCCCGGATGGACTCCTCCAGCCCGGATACGAGCCACTCGACACCCGGGCCGTACACGGGATCGGGTTGATATTCGAGGGTGAACTCGGCGTGTCCGGGAATACCGGCGGCCGTCCTCCGCTGCTCCACGATTCTCCGATCTCACAGGATCCGGATCCGGTCGGACTCGGGCGCGGCGATCGCGCCGCAGTCGACGTCCCACTACAAATCATGCCGGAGGGCGGCTCGATCCGCGCACCGAGATGTCCCGCCCGGCCGCGCGGGCCGCAGGTCCGCGGCGGTGAAGGTTTACGTCATAGGCGCCCAGCAGGTCCGGAGTCCCGGCTCGGCGCGGCGGTCGACGAGTTCGACGCGGAAACCGGCCGGATTGGCGAGGAAGGCGAAGAACAGGCTGCCGTCGGACATCTCGCGAGTGGCTTCCACCTGCCATCCGTGCTCGACGAGGCCGTCCATGTCGCCGGCGAGATCGTCGGAGAAGTAGCCGATGTGGTGGATTCCGACGCCGGGGGCCGGTTCCCACAGCGTCCCGGGGATGGCGCGGACGACTTCCAGACGCGGTTCCCCGATCGAGAAAACACAGCGGAGTGCGAACTCGCCCGGCCCGCGCGGGCCGGAGACCTCGACGGTGCTGTCGATCAGGCGGCCCCATTCGTAGCCGAGGGTCGCCGAGAGCGCTGCCGTGGTGGCTTCGACGTCCGTGGTCACGATGCCCACATGGAACTGGTCGCGGGCCCTCATGTCCGATGCCTCCCGCCCACCGGTCCGCCGGACCTCGGGGCGCGTTCCAGAATTGCATTCTTGAGCATAAGAAGAATATTCTCACTGCAGGAGAAGGGTTGCAACGCCAAGGTTGACCGGCCTCCGGTCGGCCGAGATCGGGATCCTGCCGGTGAGCCTTCGCACAACCACATCGGACGACGTGAGGCGACAGATGCAGACGAAACCGACCCCGGAGTCCGCCGGGACCACGTTGACCGGGAAGGTCGCGTTCGTGGCGGGAGCCAGTCGCGGGATCGGGGCGGCCATCGCCGAGCAACTGGCCGCGGCGGGAGCGGCGGTCGCGGTAGCGGCCCGCTCGGAGTCCGAGGGGACCGTGCCGGGAACGATCCACGCGGTGGCCGAACGCATCACGGCCGCCGGTGGCCGCGGGCTGGCGGTGCCCTGCGATGTCACCGACCCGGGATCGGTCGAGGATGCGGTCGCACGGACGGTGGCCGAATTGGGCGGTATCGACATCCTGGTGGCCAACGCCGGGGTGCTGTGGCTCGGACCGGTCGAGACGACCCCGCTGAAGCGGTGGCAGTTGTGCCTGGATGTGAACCTCACCGGGGTGTTCTCGGTGACCAAGGCGGTGATCCCGCAGCTGCGGGCACGCGGCGGCGGGTCATTGATCGCGATCACCACGACCGGCGTCGATATGGTGGACCGCGGCGCGAACGCCTACTGGGTCTCCAAGGCCGCCGTCGAACGGCTGTACCTCGGTTTGGCCGCCGACCTGCGCGGGGACAATATCGCGGTCAACTGCCTGAGCCCGAGCCGAGTGGTGCTCACCGAGGGTTGGCAGGCGGCCGGCGGCAGCCGGGAGATTCCGCCGGAAATGGTCGAACCGGCCGAGACGATCGCCCGGGCCGCGGTCCTGCTCGCGGGCCAGGACGCCGCCGGTATCACCGGGACGGTGCAGCGTTCACAGACCCTGATCCCGGGCTGAACCGGGGCCCTCGGCACGGGCGGCGAGGAACTCCTCGAAGGTGATCCGCCCGTCCGCGTGCTCCGGTGTGAGATGCACACCGGCGCGGAAATCGCGGATCGCCCTACCGGGCAGCGGAACCGGCAGCACCGGCCGCCGGCGGCCGACGACCCGGAGATACGCGTGGGCCAGATCGGTGGCGGGACGGACCTGCGGGCCGCCCATATCCGGAACCCGCCGGTCCGGGGGACCCTCCGCGAGGACGGCCAGGCGGTCGGCCACCTCGAGGACATCGACCGGCTGGAAGGACACCTTCGCCGGCACGGCGAGCACCGGCGCCCACCGCTGGATATCGAATATCTCGGCGATCAGATCGTGGAACTGCGTCGCCCGCAGAATCGTCCACGGCAGCTCCGAATGCTGGATCAGCGCTTCGCATTCCGCTTTGGCGCGGTAGTAGCCGAGCGCATGGTGGTCGATGCCGACGATCGACGGATACACCAGATGCGGCCCGCCGGCGGCCTGCGCGGCCTCGATGAGGGCACCGGTCGCGGTGATATCACCGCGACCGTTGGTCGTGGCCAGGTGGACGATCACCTCGATATCGGCGACCGCCTCACCCAATCCGCTGCCGGTCCGCAGATCTCCCACTGTCCAGTCGTGGGTCTCCGGAGCACGTTCGGACCGGGTCAGGACCCGCACCTCGTGGCCCGCGGCGAGCAGCCGGGGCACGAGTGCCCGCCCGAGCCGGCCGGTACCGCCGGTGACCAGTACCCGCTTCGACATCATCGGCCTCCTGCGTGATGGATGGGAACAGCCTCGCAGCACGAACTGCCGCGGCGAGAGCGCCGCGCCGAACATCGACGCCCACAGCCTGAACCATGCCCCGGTGTGCGCCGCTAGGCTTGCGGCGGAATATCCGGCGAGCGGGAGCAGATGAATTGAGCACCAATCCGGGCGGGTGGCCGCCGCCGCAGCACACCGGAACCAACCGCAGGCTTCTCGTCATCCTGACTCCCATCCTGGTCCTGGTGCTCGCCGTCGCGGCCATAGGTATCGGGTTGGTGGTGCGCACCGCGACGGCCGAGGAGATCCCCGGCCTCGCGATTCCCGCGGTAGACGGCGCGTCCCCCGCGAATGTCACCGCTGATGGCGCGGTCCGGGTCGGCGACCCGGACGCGAAGGTGACGGTGCGGGTCGTCATGGATCTGCAGTGCCCGGTCTGCCAGGCGTTCGAGGAGTTCAACGGCGCGGTGCTGGCGGACGCGGTCCGCGACGGCACCGCGGCGGTCGAATACAGCGTTATCTCCTTCCTGGACCGGGCCAGCACCACCGAATACTCCTCGCGGGCAGGTAATGCGTCGTTCTGTGTCGCGAACACCGGAGTGCAGGAGTACCAGGCCTGGCTGGCCGAGATGTTCGTCCGGCAACCCCCCGAGTACAGCGACGGCCTGCCCGACAGTGATTTGATCGGTATCGCCGAATCGACCGGCTACACCGATTCCGCTGTGGCCGAATGCATCACCGGCCGGTCCTATGACACCTACCTGAAAGCGAAGACCCGGGAGGTCCTCGCCGGCGGGGTGAGCGGCACTCCCACCGTCTACATCGACGGCGCGGAGGTCACCGACCGCGGCGCCCTCATGACCCAGAACGGTCTGGCTCCGCTGCTGGACGCCGCGCGCTGAGCAGGAAATGCCGAGGCCGGGCAGGGCGTGGGTCCGGCACACCCGCGCCGGTGCGCCCGCGGTAGCACGCCGTCGGCGGCGTATCAGGCAGACGTCAGGTCCGTGTCAGCATCACCGCCGACAGTGTTTCCATGAACAGCACAGCAATCGCGGCTTCCGGGCTGCGGAAGGCCTACGGGGACAAAACAGTCCTCGACGGGATCGATCTGACTATCGGGGCCGGCACCATCTTCGCCCTGCTCGGCCCCAACGGGGCGGGGAAGACGACCACGGTGAACGTCCTGACCACCCTGTTGAAAGCCGACGGCGGCACGGCGCGGGTCGCGGGCCACGATATCGCCTCCGCGACCAAAGCAGTGCGGGCGGCGATCGGGGTAACCGGTCAGTTCGCGGCCGTGGACGATCTGCTGACCGGGCAAGAGAACCTGGAATTGATGGCAGATATCCACCGGCTGAAGGGCGGCGACCGGAAACGGGTGGTGACCGATCTGCTGGATCGATTCGAACTGGCGGATTCGGCGCGTAAACGGGCGGCGACCTATTCCGGTGGTATGCGCCGGAAACTGGATCTGGCGATGACGCTGGTCACCCGGCCGCAGATCGTTTTCCTGGACGAACCCACCACCGGCCTGGATCCGCGTAGCCGCCGCACCATGTGGGAGATCGTGCGGGATCTGACCTCCGACGGTGTGACGATCTTCCTCACCACCCAGTACCTGGAGGAAGCCGATCAGCTGGCGGACCGGATCGCGGTACTCGACCAGGGCCGGATAGTCGCCGAAGGTACGGCCGAGGAACTCAAACGGCAGGTGCCCGGTAGCTATATCGGACTCCGGTTCACCCACATCTCGGAACTGGATGCCGCGGCGCGGATCCTGCCGGACGGCACCCGCGACGACGAGTCCCTCACCCTGCGGATACCGGGCGACGGCGGGTCGAAATCGCTGCGCCGCATCCTGGACCGGCTCGACGAACAGTCCCTCGAAGCCGCGGAGATCTCGGTGCACACCCCCGACCTCGACGACGTCTTCCTCTCCCTCACCGGCCACGCGACCACGGAGGTCACCACATCATGAGCACCCTCATCGCACCGCTGGCCGATTCGTCGATCATGCTGCGACGCAACTTCAAGCACATCGCCCGCACCCCGGTGACGGTGTTCAACGCGGCCTTCATGCCGGTCGTGATGATGCTGATCTTCGTCTACGTGTTCGGCAGCGCGTTCGACGTCGGCGGCAACTACATCGACTACGCGGCACCGGGCATGCTGCTCCTGGCCATCAGCTACGGATTGTCGGGCACCGCCGTGGCGGTGAGCTCGGATATGTCGAAGGGCATCATCAACCGGTTCAAGGTCATGGACGTCTCCCGCGGTGCCGTCCTGACCGGTCATGTCGCGGCCACCATCCTGACCAACGCCGTGGCGATCGTGGCGATTCTCGCCGTGGCGTTCGCGCTCGGGTTCCGGCCGCCGGCGACCGCGCTCGACTGGCTCGGCGCGCTCGGCATCCTGGCCGCCACCTCGTTCGCGGCGGCCTGGCTGACGGTCGCGCTGGGTATGGCGGCCAAAACCCCGGAAGCCGCGGGAATGGGCGTGGTGCCGCTGATCATGCTGCCGTTTCTCAGCACGGCGATCGTGCCGGCCGAGAAGATGGGGCAGGGGGTGCGGCAGTTCGCGCAGTATCAGCCGTTCACGCCGATCATCGAAGCCCTGCGCGGATTCCTGGCCGGCAACCCGTCCGGCGGCTACACTGCCGCCGCGCTCGGCTGGTGTGCCGGATTCGCGATCGCCGGATACCTGTGGTCGCGGTCCACATTCAACAAGCGAGCGTAGCCTCGGCCAGTTCCGGCCAGCTCGCCTGCGCACCGGCCCCCATCGCCTCGGTGAAGCCCGCTTCGCCGAGGCGATCTCGTGCTGTCCGCTCGATGCGGGCGATATCGGGATGGGAGAGATCGGGCAGCCCGCGTACCGCGGTGCTCGCCGCGAGCAGCCGCACCGCCTGTTCGTCCTGCCCGGACCGCAGCGCCAGGTCGGCGATTCCGACGAGGACCCCGGCGATCAGGGGCGCGTGCCCGGATTCGGCGGCGCGGCGGAACGCGGTGGTGTGATGTTCGCGGGCCTCGTCGAGTCCCTCGGCGAGGTAGCCGAGCAGGTCGTGGATCACCGCGGCGTTATGCGGTTGCTCCGCCTCGTCGCCCAGCGCGGCGGTTGCGAGTTCGATCTGCCGGTATGCCGCCGCGGTATCGCCGGTGCGCCGCGCCGATTCCGCCTTCCCCAGGGCGAGTTCGGCCAGCGCGGACGGCCACCGGGCTCGATCCGCGCATTTCTGCGCCTCGTCCATGGCGGCCGCGCCCGCGTCCTCGTCACCCAGCATCCGATACAGCTGGGCCTGCCGCACCCGCATCCGCACCGCGTCCTCGACCGCGCCGACCTCGCTGACCACCGCGATCGCCTCCTCGTAAAGCTCGCACGCACGGGCGAAATCGCCGCGGGTGCCGATCCGGTCCCCGAGCTCGCTCAACGCGAACGACATTCCCCAGCGCTCACCGAGGTTCCGGAATTCGGCCAGGGCCGCCGCGAGGTATTCATCGGCCTCCCGGCCGCCGTGGCCGAGCACGGTACGCAACTTGCCCAGTTGCAGCCGGGCCAGCGCCCGGACCCACGGGTCGTGATGGGTGACGAGTGGCTCGAACGCGGGCAGCAACTGGTCGGGCCCGGCGAGCATACGTTCCAGCGCGCCGGTGAACGCCAGCGCCGGATGGCCGGTCCGGCTACCGCGACCGAACCGGTACGCCTTGTGGATCCATTCCTCCACCTGGACCGCGTCATTGCGGCCGGAACTCCCGAAATGCACAACCAGCCCGTACACCAGGGCCCGGGTCTCATCGTCGACCTCGCCGGGCATATCGGCAGCCGCGGTGACCAGCTCCGCGCCTTCGGCCTTGTGCCCGCCCAGCCACCAGTACCAACCGGCGTTCGCGGCGAGCAGCAGTGCTCCGGTCCCGTCACCGGTCGCGAGCGCCCCCCGCATCGCGACCGCGATATTGTCGTGCTCGGCCTCGAGCCGGGCAAGCCATTCCAGCTGTTCGGCGCGGCGCAGATGTGGTTCCGCGGTGGTGGCGAATTCGATGAAATACGCCAGGTGCGCGCGCCGCGCCGCGTCCTCCTCCCCCGATTCCACCAGCCGGTCCCGGGCGTACTGCTTGATGGTGTCGAGCATCCGGTAGCGCGGCTCGCTGTCGCCGGGGCCGGATCCGGCGCCGGGATCCGGTGCCGGTGCAGTAAAGGTGACCAGCAGCGATTTCTCCGTCAGGGAGGTCAGCAGGTCGAGGACCTCCCACGGCTCGATGGCCGGGTTCTCGGCCGCGTCCGCGCAGACCCGTTCGGCCGCCGCCAGACTCGCGCCGCCGGAGAACACCGCGAGTCTGCGCAGGACCATCCGTTCGGCGTCGGTGAGCAGTTCCCAGCTCCAGTCGACCACCGCGCGCAACGTCCGGTGCTGCGGTATCGCGGTACGACTGCCGCCGGTGAGCAGGCGGAATCGATCATCGAGGCGGTCGGCGAGCTGTTCGAGCGACATGGTGCGCAGCCGGGCCGCGGCCAGTTCGATCGCCAGCGGTATGCCGTCGAGGGCCCGGCACACCCGCGCCATGGTCGCCCAGCCGCGGTCGTCGACGGCCGGGTCGGTGTGTACCGCACGCGCGCGGTCGCGGAACAACTGGACGGCCGGGGAGGATTCGATCTCCGCGGAGTCGGCGTCCGCGCCGG
Organism: Nocardia sp. NPDC024068; assembly: GCF_040638875.1. Lineage (NCBI taxonomy): Bacteria > Bacillati > Actinomycetota > Actinomycetes > Mycobacteriales > Nocardiaceae > Nocardia > Nocardia sp. NPDC024068. The sequence goes on from NZ_JBEZYU010000009.1 coordinate 98,373, forward strand.
GTAGTGCCAGGGGCTGAACCCGCCACAGCGCCTCACCGGTGATGCCGAGCTGTTCCCGGCTCGTCGCGAGGATCCGCAGCCGCGGGCACTCCCCGAGCACCCGGTGCGCGAACGCCGCCGCGGATTCGATCACATGCTCGCAGTTGTCCAGGATCAGCAGGGTTTCGCGATCGCGGATGGCCGCGACGAGCCGGTCGATCGGTTCCGCGTCCGGCGCTCCGCCCAGCAGGGCGTCCCGCAGGCCGAACGCGGCCAGCGCCGAGCGGGCGATATCGCCGCTCGCACCGAGGGACGCCAGTTCCACCACCCAGGCGCCGTCCGGCAGATCGTCGAGCAGAGTGCGCGCGGTTTCCAGTGCCAGCCTGGTCTTGCCCGAGCCACCCGGCCCGGTCAGCGTGGTGAGACGATGGCCGGCGATGAGATCGCGGACAGCCGCGACATCGGCGTATTTGCCGATGAATTCGGTCAGTTCGGCCCGCAGGTTGGTTCGGCGTTCGGTCTCGCGCGCCCCCACTTCGCCACGTAACAGCGCGACATGCAACCCGGAGAGTTCCGGCGAGGGATCCACGCCGAGAGTGTCGGCGAGTTCCTCCCGCGCACGCTGGTACACGGTCAGCGCCTCCGTGCCCCGGCCCGCGGCGCCGAGCGCCCGCATCAACGCGGCGACGAGCCGTTCCCGCACCGGGAACCGGGCCACCAGCTCGGTCAGCTCGGCCACCAGCTCCGGGCCCCGGCCGAGCCGGATCTCCGCCTCGTACCGGTCCTCGAGCGCGGCCAGGTGCAGCCCCTCGAGGCGGGCGATGACCGCGTCGACGGCCTCGCTGTCGCGCACCTCGACATCCTGCATCGGCGTACCGCGCCACAGCTCCAGGGCTTCGCCCAGCAGCGGGGCCCGGCGCGCGTCATCGCCGCCGCGGGCCCGGTCGAGAAGCTGTTCGAACCGCACGGCGTCGACATCGCCGGGCCGCACCATCAGCCGGTAACCACCCGCCTGCCCCTCGAGCACCCCGTCCGGCAGCACCCTGCGGAGCCGGGAGACCAATGCCTGCAGGGCGTTCGCCGCGTCGGCGGGGGGCTGCTCGCCCCAGATCCAGTCGACCAGTGTCGCCCTCTGGACCACTCGTCCGGGTTCCAGCGCCAGCGCGATCAACAACGCCCGGAGCCGGACACCCGGTATTTCGACCGATCCGCCTTCATCCACCCGGACATCGAACGGTCCGAGCAATCCGATCTGCACCGGACCATTCTGCCGTGCCCGGCCGCGGGGCGGTGTCCAGCCCGGCAACGACGGCCGGAAATATCCGGAATAGACCCGTTGAACAGCGCAAACGCCATATCAGCGGGGATGTCAGATCGCTGTCAGGGCGGTATCAGCCCACCGGGCGAAAGTTTCTCTCATCACCGGCACAGCGAACGCCGCCGAGTCGAAGACAACGATCCACCTACTCGAAGGAGAACTCCGATGACCACCTTCACCACCCCGGAACCGATTGCCGTCACCGTCGACGTGATGTCCGGCGATGTCACCGTGATCGCCTCGGACCGCACCGACACCGTGGTCCGGATCCGGCCGGCGAACGCGGCCGGCAAGGCCGATATCCGGGCCGCCGAGCAGACCCGCGCCGATTTCACCGCCGGTGTCCTGACCGTGCACACCCCGAAGGATTGGCGGACCTACACCCCGTTCGGCGGCAACCCGTCGATCGAGGTGAGCGTCGAGGTGCCCACCGGCTCCCGGCTGAAGGCCACCGCCGGGGTGGGCCGGTTGGTGAGTATCGGTGAACTCCGGCGTGCCGACCTGAATATCGCCGCCGGCGATATCGTCGTCGAACGCCCGGGCGGCGCGGTGACCGCGAAAACCGCCAAGGGCGATATCCGTATCGAGGACGCGGTGCGTGGCGAGCTGCGGCTGGAAACCTCCTACGGCGAACTGCAGGTCGGCATCCGTCCCGGCAGCGCGGCGTGGCTGGAGGTCGACGCCACCCTGGGGACCGTGCAGAACCTGATGCAGCCGGTCGACGCCGCGACCGCGGACACCGTCCGGGTCCACGCCCGCAGCGCCTACGGCAACGTCGTCGTCCGGCACGCCGTCGCCCCCCTTGCCCGGACGCGGGGATAGCCGATGGAGATCGGCGCCGATCGGGGGCGCTGTATCGGCGCCGGAATGTGCGTCCTGACCGCCCCCGATGTATTCGACCAGGACGACGCGGACGGCCTGGTGCTGATGTCGACCACCACCCCCGCACCCGAACAGGAGCCGGCCGTCCGCGAGGCCGCCCAGATGTGCCCGGCCGGCGCGATCATCCTCCGCGCCGGTCCCCGGCCCACCCCGCCACCGCCAACGCCACCGGCGCCACGAAAGGAAATCCGATGACCCGGACGATTCCCGTCCCGCAGGGCCTGCCCATGGACCGCGATGCGGGCCCCTTCGACCCGCCCCGCGAGATCACCCGGCTGCGCGAAGAGCGCCCGGTCTCCCCCCTGCTCTTCCCCGACGGGCACAACGGCTGGCTCGTCACCGGCTACGACGAGGTCCGCGCGCTCCTGGCCGATACCCGGTTCAGCTCCCGTCAGGACATCGGTGTCCTGCACGTTCCGTACGAGACTCCCGGCATACCGGCCGCCACCGAACCGTCCCCGCAGATCCCGGGCCTGTTCATCGCCATGGACCCGCCGGACCACACTCGATTGCGGCGCAAGCTCACCGGAGCCTTCACCGTCCGGCGCATGAAAATGCTGGAAGAACGCATCGTCGAAATCACCGAGCGGCAACTGGACGCGATGGCGCGCCTCACGCCGCCGGTGGATCTGGTGAAAGAGTTCGCGCTCCCGGTGCCGTCACTGGTGATCTGCGAACTGCTCGGCGTCCCCTACGAGGACCGGGAGACCTTCCAGGCCAACTCCGAGAAGTTCCTGGTCAAAGACCAGGAACTCGACGAGAAGATGGCCGCGTTCGGCGCCATGAACATGTACCTGGCCGGACTGGTCACCCGCAAGCGCGCCGAGCCCGGCGAGGACATCCTGTCCGATCTGGCCCGCGACGCAGACCTGAGTGTCGAGGAACTCACCGGCGTCGCCTTCCTGCTGCTGCTCGCCGGCCACGAAACCACCGCGAACATGTTGTCACTGGGCACCTTCGCGCTGCTGGAGAACCCCGGGCAGCTCGCCGAACTGCGCGCCGACCCGGACCTGATGCCCGACGCGGTCGAGGAGCTCATGCGTTACCTGACGGTCGCCGATATCTTCTACCGCTACGCCACCGAGGACATCGAACTCGGCGGTGCGACGATCCCGCAGGGGTCCACGGTCGTCGTCTCGCTACTGGCCGCCAACCGCGACCCCCAGCGCTTCGACAACCCCGACGCCCTCGATGTGCATCGCCGGGCCCGCGGCCACCTGTCGTTCGGCCACGGCGTGCACCAGTGCCTCGGCCAGCAGCTGGCCCGCATCGAGATGCGGGCGGGTTTCGCCGGACTGCTGCGCCGCTTCCCCACCCTGGCGCTCGCCGTCCCCGCGGATGAGGTGCCGCTGCGGACCGATATGAACATCTACGGTGTCCACGAATTGCCGGTCACCTGGACGGATACGGACCGCTGATCCGCGCCGGCGGATACTAGTCGCGGAGTCGGGTGAGTTCGCCCGACTCCGCGCGCATCGCGGCGCTCAACTGGGCCAGCGCTTTCAGGAAGGGCTCGTGAACCGCCCGCCATTCCGGTGACCCCGCCCCGGCGGGGCCCACCACCACGGCCTGCGCGATCAGCGTCTCCCGGATATCCCGGAGCCGCTCGTAGGCGGGCCGGGCGTGATCGCAGACGACCTTCGGTGCGATCAGTTCGAGTTCGTACATCGCCGCCACCAGTTGGTGGGAGCGAAATGCGGCGGTGGCCTCGGACCGGGCCAGGGGTGTGGGACCCTCGATCGCAAGGGCCTGTATCGCGTTGTCGGTCTGGGTCAGTGCCGCCAGGAATCTCACGTAGACCTCGCGCCGGGTCTCCCCGACCCGTATCGCACGTTCCCGTCGCGCCCGCAGCGACTCGACCAGCATCGTGGAACCCGCCCCGAGGAACGCGCCGCCCAGTGTTCCGACTACCGCAACCCACTCCAGTGCCACCCTGTCACTGTATCCAGCACAACGGCTTTCGAGTACCACGCTGGCGCGGAGCCTCCCCTCCCCCACCGTGCATCACCCGGCGATCATCCCCGCGGCCGAGTGGGCGTCACCGACTCCAGCCGTGGGTCATAGCGATGTGCTCGGCCAGATCTTCGATCGTCATCATTTCCGGGTGGCTGTAGTAGATCAGCTCGAATCGGCGCTGCCGCCACGATATCGGGTCCCTTCGCCCGTTATCGCTGGTGTCGCAGAGGGTTTCCAGCCGATCGAGATCGAACGGTTCCTTGCCGCGTGCGTGCGCGTCGGCCTTCACGGCTGCCAAGCGTTCCATCTGTGACAGATCCGCTCTTTTCCATACCCCTGCCGCGAACCGGCGCGCTTCCTCGAGGTCCAATGACACTCCCTACTTGCCCGTGGGCCCCGGTCCACCCGGAACACTGGTTTAGCCACGAGTAGTTCTGGGTACAAGATTACGTCTACGCGCCCGGGGGCGCATCGTCGCCGTCTCGGACCGGACACATTCGCAGGTCCCGGCATCACGCCGGAATCGGTGGACTGTACCGGCCCTGCGACGGTGCAGTTGCCGGAATGGATGGGTGGGCAGAATATTTCGCCACACCCGGTGTACTTCCCTCCAGTATGCCCGGTCCGGCCGGTGCGGAGGTAGGCGGCGGGTATCGCGGTCCCCGCGGCGCCGGGCTCCTGGCTCAGTTCCGCCAGCACCGGTTGTATAACCGGTAAGTAGCCATTACACATCGACGGGCGGCCAGTGCCGAGCAGAGCAGACATGCGGATCGGCATCACTCCGGGGTGAGCATCCGGGACCTCGCCGCCGGCGCCGGGGTTCGGAGCAACTACGGCTCTCAGCCGTCCGCTCCGGTGACGGCCACGATGATTTCGGCCTGGAAACGGGGGCACTCCGTGAAGTCCTCGTAGCGGCAGGTGAGCACATGCGAGATCAGGTTCTTCGAGGTCTGGATCCGGGCGATCTGCGCATCGAGGGCATCCAGCTGCGACTCCAGGATGCGGCGGCGGCCACCCCCGTCGCAGGCGTCGAGTAGCTCTCCGGTCCGGGCCAGGCTCAGGCCGATCTGCTTGCTCCGCAGGATCATCGCCACCCGGGCCAGATGCGCCCGGTGGTAGCGGCGGCGGCCGTTGACGCGGGTCGCGGGTGTGAGCAGGCCGACGGACTCCCAGTGCCGGAGCACATGGGGCGCGAGGCCGAATCGCTGGGCTACCTCACCGATCGAGAAGGTGGCGCCGTCCGGAACGGCCGACGGGTCCGGGCTTGACTTCATGTTCACATTAACTTGCACAGTGGGGTGCGGCGTCAACCCCGCGCCGAGCCCCGAGAGGTGACAGATGGAACCACGCACACAAGCCGACCTGTGGAACGAGCGCTACACCCGGGCGTTCGAGTCGTACGGCACCGACCCCAACGATTACCTGCGCGAAGTCGCGGACCGGATCCCGGACGGCCCGGTCCTGTGCCTGGCCGAGGGCGAGGGCCGCAACGCGGTCTTCCTGGCCGGGCGCGGACATCCGGTCACCGCGGTGGACCTTTCCGAGGTCGGTCTGGCCCACGCCAGGAGCCTGGCCGCCGACCGCGGGGTAATCCTCGAGACCGTGGTCGCCGATCTCGCCGCCTACGAGTTCGGCGAATCACGATGGGCGGGCATCGTCTCCATCTGGGCGCATGTACCGTCCGCGCTCCGTCCGGACCTGCACGCGGCCTGCGCACGGGCGCTACGCCCGGGTGGGGCGTTCGTCCTCGAGGCGTATACGCCGCGGCAACTGACCCGGCCCGGTATCGGCGGGCCACCGTCCGCGGATGCGCTGCCGACCGCCGCCGAACTCCGCCACGACCTGTCCGGTCTGCGGATCGAACACTGCCGGGAGACCGACCGCGATATCACCGAGGGGAAGTACCACCACGGCCCCAGCAGCACCGTGCAGGTCCTGGCCTTCAAGACCGGACAGCCCTAGCCGGACCGGTGCGGAGCTCATCGAGCCGGACCGCGACACCGGGCAGGCCGATCAGCGAGTGCTGCCCGCGTGCGTATAGCGGATCGACCAGCCGCCCTCCCAGCGCGCGCCGGGCTCGAGCAGACGCAGGCCCGCCCCCGAGTTCAGCGCGTCGGGAGGCGCGGTCATCGGTTCCAGTGCGACGGCGAGCCCGCGCCCCTGCGGACGGGGGAAATCCGGCGCGGTGAACACCTGCAGGTAGTGCCAGCCCTCGTCGTGGACGAGCGCCACCGAGGATCCGTCGGGTGCGGTCAGCCGGGCGGCCACCCCGGCCCGGACGCCGCCGAACGGGGTATCGAGGTTCAGGTCCTGCACCACCGCGCCGGCGCGCAGGTCGTAGGGTGTGCCCTCGACCGGATGCGCCGCCACCGGATTCATCCGTGAGTCGAGGGCGTAGTAGGTATCCGCGGCCACGGTCAGTTCCAGTTGCTCCACCGGGAAGTCGCCGACACGCAGGTACGGATGCGCCCCCACCGCGTACGGCGCGCGACGGCCGCTGTGGTTCACCACCCCGTGCGTCACGGCCAGGCCGTCCGGGCGCAGTTCGTAGCGCACCCAGGTGTCGAGCAGGAAGGGCCAGCCGTGCTGTGGCGGCACGAGCGCGCCGAGAGTGACCGCGGTCGCGGAGTGCTCCCGCACCTCGTAGTCGGTGTTGCGCAACAACCCGTGGATCGCGTTCGACCGGGACACCTCGGTGATATCGAGCAGCTGCGGTTTACCGTCGAGCGTCCAGACGGCATCGCGAACCCGGTTGGGCCACGGCACCAGCACGATCCCGGACGCCATCGGCGGCGCTGCCCCGGCGGCCAGCGGTTCGGTCACCGCGACACCGCCGACGACGAGCCCGCGCAGCACGGCCGCGACGGTACCGAACTCGGCGCGCACCCCCGCCGACTCCAGGACGATCGAACGACCGGTCGCGGTGGGTTCGGATGCGATCACACCACAACCCTAGAGGCCGTCCGCCCCGGACCGCGGGGATCCGGTCCGGCGGCGAGCCGGGCGTCGCGCCCCGCGCCGGATGCCGCGGTGCCGGTCAGTCCGGACGGATCGACAACGCGTGCCGGAAGACATCACCGGCGTCCCACTGCGCCTTGACCTGCTGCAATCGGGGGTAGTTCGCACCGTAGTACAGAGTGGACCAGGCGGTTCCGGAGGTGTTGTGGACGGGATCGGCCAGATCGGGGTCGGGATAGTTGATATAGCTGCCGCCGTCGCGTTCGCCCGGTACCGGGACACCGCCGGTGCCGTCGTAGAGCTCGCGGTAGAGGCGGCGGGCCACCCGGATATGCCGCTCGTCGTCGACGGGGAGCCGCCACGCCGCGTGGATGAGCATCTTCATGAACGAATCCCGGGCCGGCATCGCGGTGGCGTCCGGGGCCTGCGCGTTGATCGCACCGCCGAACGGCAGGAATTCCAGTGCCGATTCGCCGATGAACTCCGGGGCGGCGAGATTGCGATAGCAGGCCCGCAACTGTTCCTCGGTGTACGGCTGCCGGAGGTAGGCCGCCTTCGTCTTCACTCGCGGCGGCAGATCTGTACCCGGGTAATAGGTATTCGCGACGGTATCGGCGTAGCTCGCCTCGACCACCGGACGCACCACCGCTCCGGGCAGCACCCCCGCGGTGACGGTATCGATGAACTCACGGATCCGGTTGTGCGCGTCCGGATCACCGGAACTCTCCAGGATGAGCATCTCACCGGCCCCGGTGAGCCGCGGCCGGAACTGCACGGGCGCGTACAGCCCGGCGAAGCGGTTACCCGGTTCCCGGTGGGCGTGGTAGAAGTCGAGATAGTTCCGCATGAAGCGAACGAACGACTCCTCGGTGGTGAGCGGGAGATCCAGCCGGCCGGTGAGCACGGTCGCCGGAGGCCGGGGCAACGCCGATTCCGGTGCCGCACCGTCGGAATCCCGCGAACGCATCAGGAAGCGGGTCACCACACCGAAATTCCCGCCGCCCCCACCGGTATGCGCCCACCACAGGTCCTGATTCGGCCCGTCGGCGGTGGCCGTGGTCAAGCGCACCTCGCCGTCGGCCGCCACAGTAGCGACCTCCACGCCGTAGAGGTGGTCGGCCATGAGCCCCAGCTGCCGTGACAGCGGCCCGTATCCGCCGCCGATGATGTGGCCGCCCGCACCCACGGCCTTGCAGATACCGCCCGGCACGGTCACATTCCAGCGCGCGAGCCCGGTGTACACGTCTTCCATGGTGGCGCCCGGACCCACCGAGAACGCGCGATGCTCTGCGTCCCAGCCGATATCGCGTAGGCGTGTCAGATCGACGATCACCTGATTACCGGGATCGTCCACGAAACCTTCGAAGCAGTGTCCGCCGGAACGGACCGCGAGCCGCAGACCCTCGTCCACACTCCGGGCGACCGCGCGGCGCACCGCCTCGGCGGAGTCCGGCACGTGAAAACGCCGCGGCCGGGCCACGAAACGCCTGTTGTATCCCCGTAGGGCCAGGACACGGTAATCGGCGCCACCGGCGACGACGGTCGGTTCGGCGCGAGCGGACCCGATACCCGGGGTGGCCAGGGCGGCGGTCAGCGCGGTGCTGGCGAGGAAACGACGGCGAGACAGTGGCATCGGAAATCCCTGGGGCGGCGTCACGAGCGGCACCCCACCCTAGCCGCGCGGCACTTGTCTCCCGGCGCGAAACGCGGACGGATCAGATCAGATTCATGATCCCCCGGATGGTGAACAGCGCACCGAAACCGAACAGCACCCCCATACCGATAGCGCGACTGCGCGCCAGCATCCACTTCTCCGCCCGCTCCAGACCTCTGCGGGCGCGGGCTCCCAGTGCCAGGTACACCCCGATCGGAATCAGGAAGTCGAGGGCCGCGGCCAGCAGCAGTGCGACGGTGGCCAGCACCGCCCGGCCCGGCCCGACATGCGAACTGGCGATCACGCTCATACCCGACATCATGATGAACAGATTCGGGTTGATGACCGCGAGACCGAGCCCGGCCACCAGTACCCGGCGCGGCCCGGCATCACGGAGTTCGTCCAGCAGTCCCGGCCGCCCGTTGCCCTTGCGGAGGGGCCGGGCAGCGATCAGGATCCCGCCCCCCAGGAACAGCAGGCCGATCAGCAGACCTGCCACCGCCGAGGCCCGGTGCGAAGTCGAACCCTCTCCGGTGGCACCGCCGAGCAGCGCCGACAGCGCGATCAGGAGGTAGACGAAGACGAAGGCGCTGCCGAACACCAGCGGGTTGCGGACCGGGCGGCTCGACCGCAGCAGCAGAATGCAGCCGGCGATGGCACCGGGGGTCACGACCAGACCCACTATCTCCGGCAGAAGCCGCACCGCCAGGTCGCTCATACCGGCTCCTCGTCAGGCCGCGCCCGGGCAAACGCGGCTTCGGCGCCCGACCGGCCGCGGTGACGACTCTTGTGCGCTCGCGTCACGGGCACTTCACCCGGATCGGGTGAGCGGACCGGGCCGCCGCGGTTTCACCCGAATCGGATGATGCGACGCGGCGGTCGCGGGCGGAGGGTGGCGGGTATGACGAATGAGCGCTTGGGCCCCGTCGAACTGGCCGTGCTGGCCTTTCCCGGTAACCGGGTCGCGCCTTCGGTGGTCGGCGCGCTGCGCGAGGTGGTGGACAACGGTGACGCGACCATCATCGACCTGATCTACCTCTCGAAGACCGACGCCGGAGATGTCGTGCAGCTCGAGGTGGACGAACCGCTGCAGGACGTCGGGCTCGAAGGTCTGTCGGTCGACCCCCGCGGCCTGGTGAGCGACGCCGATCTCGAGATCGTCCGGGAAACCATCGAGCCGGGAACCTCGGCGGTCGTGGTGGTCTACGAGCAGACCTGGGCCCGTCGCCTGGGCGCGACCATCGCCGAGGCGGGCGGCGAACTGGCCCTGCACGTGCAGATTCCGCGCGACGCCGTGGACGCGGCGCTCGCCGCATCCTGAGAGAGGAAGCCTCATGGTCTTTCGAGGAGGGCGGGTAGGACGGCCGGGTCTGCTCGGCACGATGGCCCGTACGGCGGTCGTGGCCGGGACGGCACGCGCCACCACCAACGCATTCGACCGGCGCGCCCAGCGGCGCAATGCCGAACAACAGGCCTACGCCCAGCAGCAGGAGGCCTACGCGGCGCCGCCACCGCAGCAGTACGCGCCGCCACCGCAGGCCGCACCCGCGCCGGGCGAGGACGATATGGTCGCCAAACTGGAGAAACTCGGGCAGCTGCACCAGTCCGGCGCGCTCTCGGACGAGGAGTTCGCCGCCGCCAAGGCGCAGCTGCTGAGCTGACCGCGGACGGCTACAGGCCGTTGACGATCACTGCGTTGCAGTCCGCGGCCGCCTGGCGCAGCGGGATCGCCGCCTGGTACTCCTCGGACTCGTACCAGGCCCGGGCCGCCTCGGGCGATTCGAATTCCAGCACCACCGTCTGGGTGGCCGGCCATTCCCCTTCGAGGACCTGGGGCTTGGTATCGACCGCCAGCACGGTGACGCCCTTGGCCATCGCCTTCGCCGCCGCCTTGCCGTACTCGGCCATCCCCGCCGGGTCTTTGATCGACTCGGTCACGATGACATAGCCCTTGGCCATCCTGGTCTCCTTCACACACACAGATGAGCCGCTGCCGGCTCCCCGACGACCATACCCATAGCGCCGTTTACGGTTGTGGAAATCTCATATGCTGAAACTTGGAACCGCGATCTCTCCGGACCTGTGCGCGACAGCCGGCACGGCGAGCGCCCCCACCGACGTCACGTCCACAGCGTAGCCACGCCCCGCAGTGGGCCCCGCGGTCAAAATCTCCCGTTGCGGCGCAGCAGGTGGGGGCGCAGGCGGTTGAATCCCCGGACGCGCACGCTGCGCAGGTTCTTGATGCTGAACTCCGCATCACCCTCGAGCTCGGCCGCGGCGCCGTCGTCGACCAGGATCGTGCCCGGCCGGGCGACACCGGTCAGCCGCGAGGCCATGTTGACCGTGGACCCGTACAGATCGCCGAACCGCTGCAGAACGGGACCGTAGGCGAGCGCGACCCGCAGTTCCGGTGTGGTGCCCACGGTCATCGTGGACTCCTGGATCTCCAGGGCGATCCGCGCCGCCACGGCCGGCGATTCGGCGGCGAACATCACTTCGTCACCGACGTTCTTGATCACCCAGCCGCCGTTCTCGGCGATCGCGGCGGTGGTGGTGGATTCGAACGCCTCCAGCAGCGTGGACAGCTCGTCGGGGTGCAGATGGCGGGTGAGGCGGGTGTAGCCGACCATATCGGCGAAGCCGACGGCCAGGGTTCTGGTCGAATCGTGGGTGGGGCCGGTTTCGCCCAGTTGCCGGGTGAGCGCCGCGTCGAGGTGCCGCCGCCACGCATAGGAGAGCAGCGTTTCGATCAGTTCCACCGTCTCGGAGGTGGCGACGCGGACGACTTCGTCGGGATCGTCGGCGGGATCCGCGGCGGCGATCCGCCGGTCGATCTCCTTCACGACCAGATCGACCTGCCATTCGGCGAGACGCGCCAGGGTCTGGCCGATGGTGCGCGCCGTCGCGGCCTGCTGCCGGATATCGGCGTTCGCCAGGGCCCCGACCTCCTTGAACCGGTGGATGGCGGTGATATCGGCATCGGTGTAGTCGCGGGCGTCGTCGCTGTCGCTGGACGGGAAGCCCAGCGAGACCCACAGCCGCCGCGCCACCGCCGGGGTGACCCCGGCCAGTTCGGCCACCTCCAGACGGTTGTAGCGGCGGCTGCCGGAGAGCAGATGCTCCTCCGCCGCCGCGCGCACCAGCTCGGACCTGTCCTGCGACACCATGGCCGAAACCTTACGACGCGTCCGGTCCCCGGAGGGCGACCCCGGCGTATCGGGCAGTGATCCTCGTCATGCCCGGCGCGGCAACCGGGGCGCGCTACCGTGCCGCCGCGACCGGGCCCGCATCGGGTACCGGGATCTCGGCGGGCGGTTCGACGGGCCGCACGGTGACGCGCGGCGCGACCGGGGGCGTGGTGGGACGCGGCGCGGGCGCCTGGGCCGGTTGCGGGCTCGGTGTCTCCGGACGCGGGGACGAGGTGGTGTGCGCGGGTGGCGAGGCCGGGGCGGGCGTTTCGGCGAACGGCGACGCGGGCGCGGGGGCCTGCGCCTCCCGAGGATCCGGGACCGGAGCGGACGGTGTGGTCGTCGGCTCGGTTGTGGTGGCCGACGGCTCCGCGACTCCGGGGGCGGGTCGCGTGGTCGAGGCGGGCTGCGTGGTCGAGGCGGGCTGCGATCCGGGTGCGGGCTGCGCCTCCGGCACCCGGCCGGGCCGCGATCCCGGAGTCGGCTGCGGTTCCCGCGCCTGCTCGGGCGCGGGGACCGGCTCGGGGAACAGCGGGCGGTCGGTCGGGAGGTTGATGAAGCTCGGCGCGGCGGGGTCCAGCGCCAGATGCTGCGGTTTGAGCTCGGTGTCGTTGAGCATCGGCCGGAAGGCCAGCGCTTTGGGCGCGTTGGCGGCGAAGACGTCCAACCGCAGCCGGTGCCCCGGTTCGAGGGCCGCCTGGGTGGGAATGACCGCGATATCGAGCGCCACCGGCTCCCCCGGGCTCACCGGCAGCACACTGTCCAGAGTGATCGGATTGTGCGGGGCGGTGAGGTCGCCGTTCGGCGAGCGAGTGCTGCGCGATTCGTCGACGGCCCGCAGCGACGCGGTGAGCTGGCCGGTGCTCAGCACCTTGGAGGCGCCGTCGGGCGCCACATCGTTGACCGTGACACTCCAGTAGCCGTCGGAGGCGTCGTGCACGGTGTTCAGATGCACATTGATCGGACCGGACAGCACCGTCCGTTCGGCCACCGGGGCAGTGGTGAAGGTGAGCGCCCCGAGTTCGGCGATCCGGGAATCCTTGGCGCACGCGTCGATCACGGCCGCCAGACCGGCCGACCCCTGCGCGGTATCGCGCGAGCACACCGTCGACAGACCCGGGGCCACTGTCAGTTGGTCCTTCGCCCCCGGTTCGGGGACCAGCGACCCGTCGTGCAGGCTGGCGTCGGTCGAACCGCTGGGGTCGGCGGACAGATACACCCGCCGGTGGGTCATACCGGGCTGCGGGAATTCCTTCAGCACGACCCAGCCGCCGCCCTGTTCCCAGACGATCACCGGCCCGTATCCGGTGATGCCGTTGTCGATGTCCTTGAGCCAGTGGTCGAACCACGCCCGCTGCAGGACGTCCAGCCGCGGGGGCGAACCCGGGGTTCCGGTGCCCGCGCCGGGGTTGGCGTGATAGGTATCGCCGATGAGGAGCTGCTTACGGCCCGGCGGCAGCGGAATGTCGTTGTAGAGGGTGGTCGCGCTGTTGGCGAAGATATCGTGCCAGCCGCCGTAGACGAAGGTGGGAACGGTGATCTTCTCCGGCTGCCCCATGATCCCCTGCCGGAACGGACTGTCGTCGTCCAGCGCGGCGGCCAGCGTCGGCGGCATATCCCGCAGCGACGGGGTGAGCAGCGACTGGGCGAGCAGATCGTAGTTCGTCGCGGGGTCGGCCAATCTGTCGCGCAGCCACTGCCAATCGAAGGTGCCGTTGAGAATCGCCTGGAAATCCGGCATGAGTTTGGCCTGATTCACCTGGTTGAGCCACAGCGGCAGGAAGGTCACCCCCACACCGCCGCCCGGCGCCACCACATCGCGCATGAGATCACTGCCCGGTTCGACCGGGAAGATGGCCTGCAACGGTTTCGGGGCGTTCTCGGCGGCCCGCAACTGGTTGATCCCGGAATACGAGCCGCCGCTCATGGCAACCCGGCCGTTGGACCACGGCTGCGCCGCCGACCATTCGATGACCTCGCGGGTATCGAGCTGCTCCCGCGCCCCCAGGGTGTCCCACAACCCCTGCGACTGACCGGTACCGCGGACATCCACCGAGACCACGGTGTATCCGGCGTGCACCAGTTTGCGGTCCAGCCCCAGCACGGTGGCCACGGTGCCGCCGTCCAGCGCGTGCAGCAGATCCTCGAATCCGCTGATCGGCGTGCCGGACAGGTTGATCCGGCGCACCAGATCCATGGTGAAGCGCTGCGCCTCGGCATTGTTCATCGCCGAATCGATGAGGTTGCTCATCATCTTCGAATACGGCGTCATCGTGACGATGGTGGGCAGCGGTTTCGTCTCCACCTGATCGCCGGCGTGGGCGGGCCGGTACACATCGGCCTTGAGCACCACCCCGTCGCTCATGGTGAGGTGCACATCTTTGTCGATATGCACCTCGGGGTAGGGCTGCGGGCCGTCATGGGTATCGGTCCACTGCTTGGCCATCTCGGCCGGGGAGACGGCGGGAGTGGTGTCGCGGTGCACCGGCCGGTGGCCGGGTAACACCAGGATCAGCACGGCGGTCAGGACCATCACGGTGCCCGCGGACGCGGCCGCGATCCCGTGAACCCGGTACAGCCGCATGAAAAAACCTCCACCTCGTGGTTCCGGTTTCGCGCACAGGTGCCGCTGACGATAGCAACATGCTCTTGCCGAATCCGGTTCCGACGCGCAGTCCCGCCGGAACGAGAGTTCCGGCGGGACCGGCGATCACGCGGGAGGTTCGGCGGGCGGCGGCGAAAAGCCGCCCGCCGGAACCGGGTTCAGGCCGCGCGCCGGGCCCGCAGGACCAGATCCTTGATCTGATGGGCGGCGGCCGGGCGGTTGCGGTCGCGGCGATCGTCGACCTCGACGGTCCAGCCGTCACCGAGAAGTGCGCGGATCTCGGCGGGCGCATAGAAGGCGTACGGGTCGAAATGGTGCTCGTGCTCGTGCGGCGGCGGGAATTCGGCCGGGTCGTGGCTGACGAACAGCAACGTGCCGCCCGGTGCCACGGCGTCGAGCAGACCGCGCACGGTGACGTGCTCCGTTTCGTGCTCGATCGGGAAGTAATGCGCCGAGACCAGATCGAACGAACCCGCCGGCAGCGGGTCGGTGGTGATGTCGGCGCGCTTCCAGGTGATCTCCGGATGCCCGGCCGCAGCGCGGTCCAGCGCCACCTGCGAGATATCCACGGCGGTCACCTGCCAGCCCTGCTCCGCGAGCCAGTACGCATCGGCGCCCTCACCGCACCCGAGGTCCAGCACCCGGCCGGGGGTCATCCCGGTGACCTCCGCGACCAGCGCGTCATTGGGGAGGCCGCTGAACTTCTGCCCGTTCTCGCTGTACATATCATCCCAGAACTGCTGGTCCATGCCTGTTTCTCCTGTTGTGGTCGAGGGGTCGCCACCCAGGATCCGCACCATCGGGCAACTTGACAAATTTATTTGCCATATCTGCAATAGAGGGATGAATCCGGAGTTCGGCGATGTCATCAACGCGATAGGCCCGCGCCTGCGCGACCTGCGGCGTCGCAACGGCACCACGCTGGCGGCACTCTCCGAGGTCACCGGAATCCCGGTGAGCACCCTGTCGCGCCTGGAGTCCGGCCAGCGCAAACCGAGCCTCGAACTTCTGCTTCCACTGGCCAAGGCGCATCACATTCCGCTGGACGAACTCGTCGACGCGCCCGAGACCGGCGATCCGCGCGTCCACACCCGGCCCGTCACCCGGGGCGGCCAGACCTTCATCCCGCTGACCCGCAAACCCGGCGGCCTGCAGGCCTACAAACAGATCCTCTCCGGCCGCGCCTCCGCCGAACCCGATCCCCGCACCCACGAGGGCTACCACTGGCTCTACGTGCTCAACGGCAAACTCCGGCTGATTCTGGGCGACCGGGATATGACCCTGATGCCGGGCGAGGTGGCCGAATTCGATACCCACCTCCCGCACTGGTTCGGCAACGCCGACGAGAATCCGGTGGAGTATCTGAGCATCTACGGGCCGCAGGGGGAACGGTTCCACATCAAGGCGCGGTATCGCCCGTCGTAATTTCGGCACCACCCGTACGCTGGGAAAACGTTGATAGTTACCGCTTCGTTATCGCGGGCGGCCGTGTCGTTTCCGAATCAGCGCGCGATAACGCGAAATATGGCTTCCCGGGTTTGCAGGACCGACATATAGCTGTGGTGTATTTCCAACGCTGTTCGAGCAGTCGGTGAATATCCACCGCGACGCCGCGGTGAAAGTTTTTGCGATCCACCGGCTCTCGACCTGAGCACGGAGGACCGCAATTATGGATTCTGTACCGATACGTCAGCGCTGTGCCGCATTGGCCATTTTCGCCGCCGCGGCCGGCGCCATTCTCGGAACAATCACTCCCGCACCCGCCCAGGCCAAACCGGTCAGCGTGCCCGGCCTCGGCACCTTCGAAATCCCCGATCAACTCCCGTTGCCGGCCGGGTTCCCCGGTTTCGGCCTCCCTCCCATCCCACAGACCGCCCCCGCCCCGGCCACCGGCGGCGACCTCGCGGTCGCGGCGGCCCGCAGCAAACTCGGGGCGCCCTATGTCACCGGCGGCACCGGACCCAACAGCTTCGACTGTTCGGGGCTGGTGCAGTGGGCATACCGGCAGGCCGGCATCCAGGTGCCGCGCACCAGCTGGTCCCAGCTCTCCGCCGGGACACCCGTTCCACTGGATCAACTACGTGTCGGCGATGTGATCTCCTACAGCGGTGGCGGACATTCCGCCCTGTATGCCGGGGAAGGTCAGGTGATCCACGCCGCGACGTCGACGGTGGAAATCTCTCCGATGTCGTATTCGCCCGTGGTCGGAGTACGACGCTTCTGACACGGGCCCGCGTCGTGGCCCCAGGGACCGGTAGCAAGCCCGAACCACAGCCACGGGCCCACGGCGCACCGGATACACCGCCCCGGATCGTTCGCCGGGGCGGTGTATCCGTATATGCCGGTCAGAGACGCTCGATGATGGTGGCGTTCGCCAGTCCACCCGCCTCGCACATGGTCTGCAGGGCGTACCGGCCGCCGGTCTGCTCGAGATGGTTGACCATGGTGGCCAGGATCCGCACACCGGAGGCGCCCAGCGGATGCCCGAGCGCGATCGCCCCGCCGCGCGGGTTCAGTTTCTCCGGATCGGCGTTCAGTTCGTGCTGCCAGACCAGCGGCACCGGCGCGAACGCCTCGTTGACCTCGTAGGCGTCGATATCGTCGATGGTCAGACCGGCTCGGTCCAGCACCTTCTTCGACGCCGGAACGGGGGCGGTGAGCATGAGCAGCGGATCGTCGCCGACCACCGCGAAGGAATGGAACCGCGCCCGTGGCCGCAGCCCCAGCCGGCCCGCCATCTGCTCGCTCATGATGAGCGCCGCGGACGCACCGTCGGTGAGCGGCGAGGAGTTTCCCGGCGTGATGGACCATTCGATCTCCGGGAACCGCCGCGTGTACTGCTCGTCGGCGAACGCCGGTTTCAGGCCCGCCAGCTTCTCCGGCGTGGACCCGGCCCGGATGGTCTCGTCGGCGGTGAGCTCACCGGCGGCCACCAGTTCGTTGTCGAATCCGCCGGCCGCCGCGGTCTCGGCCGCCAGCCGATGCGAACGCGCCGCGAACGCGTCCAGGGTGGCACGGTCGAACTTCCAGCGGGCGGCCAGGATCTCCGCGGCGATCCCCTGCTGCACCAGACCCTCGGGATACCGGTGCGCGATCGGGCCGCGGTTGGCGTCCTGCCCCTGCGCGTTGGAGAACATGGGCACCCGGCTCATCGACTCCACACCGCAGGCGATGGCGAGATCGTAGGCCCCCGACATCACGCCCTGGGCGGCGAAATGCGCGGCCTGCTGGCTGGAGCCGCACTGCCGGTCCACGGTGGTGGCGGGCACGGATTCGGGGAAACCGGCGGCGAGCACAGCGGTGCGGGAGATATTGAACGCCTGCTCCCCGCTCTGCGTGACACAGCCGCCGATCACGTCGTCGACCAGGGCCGGGTCCAGATCGTTGCGTTCGCGCAGCGTGGTGAGTACCCCGGCGAGCAGGGTCGCCGGATGCACCGCGGACAACCCGCCACCCACCTTGCCCTTACCGGACGGCGTGCGAACCACATCGACGATGACGGCGGACTGCATAGCCCCTCCTGAAATGCTTGTTCCGGCCGGTCAAGTTAATGACCGTTCGATATTAAGTTAACACGGATTCGCATCCCGGAGCCAGGCGTCTACCGCACCCGCTCCCTCCCGCGCCGCGGTCCCGGCCCCTCGTCCCGGCTGCGATAGACGATGTAGGGGCGGGTCAGATAACCCAGCGGCATCGAGAACACGTGCACCAGGCGGGTGAACGGCCAGAAGGCGAACAGCAGCCAGGCGGCGATCACATGGAGCTGGAAACCCAGGGGGGCGGCCAGGATCAGGTCGGTATCGGGGCGGAAGGTGAGAATCGAGCGGAACCAGGGCGAGACCGTCTGGCGGTAGTCGTGCGGATGATTGTCGGCATTGCTGAGCACCGTGGTGCCGAACCCGAGCAGCAGCGTGCCGGCCAGCAGCACGTACATGATCTTGTCGTTACGGGTGGTCGCCGAGAACACCGGTCCGATGGTGCGCCGGCGGTAGATCAGGATGGCGGCGCCGGCGACGGTGGCGGCGCCCGCCATCACACCCACCCCCACCGAGAACGCCTGATACACCGATTCGCTGATCCCGGCGTCCGCGGTCCAGGATTCGGGGATCAGCAGACCCATCACATGTCCCACGAACACGAGCAGGATCCCGTAGTGGAACAGGGGACTGCCCAGCCGGAGCAGCCTGTTCTCGTACAGCTGCGAGGAACGGGTGGTCCAGCCGAATCTGTCGTGGCGGTAGCGCCAGTAGTGACCCACCAGGAACGTCGCCGTGGACGCGTAGGGCAGCGCCACCCACAGCAGGACGTCGAAGGCATCGATTCCACCGGCTCCCGCGGCCTGGAAGGCGGTCGCCGCCACGTGAACGGTGGTGATCATCGCACTCCGTCGCTCATCTGCCCTGCCTCCGGCGGGGCGGGCCGGGATCCGGGGACGGCAACGACCGGATCGGGCAGATACTGCGGCGGAGCGAAGGGCGCCAGGCCGACTTCCTCCTCCGGCGGCCCCTCGGCGATGAGCCGCGCGACCGCGTCCTGCTCCCGGCCACCGAGGCCGGGCAGGGTCGCGGTCACCGAGTCGAGAACGTCGGCCCAGGGCGAACCGGTCTCCCGCAGACCGCGGCGCATCACCTCGAGACCGGCGCGGTGGTCGGTGAGCAGGCGCAGACCCGTATCGGCGTGCCCGGAGGCGGCGAATTCCAGCACCACACAGAGATGGTCGGGCAGTTCGTCGTCGGAAAGGTTCAGCCCGGCGGCCCGGTACAGCTCTTTGAAACGCAGCAGCGCCACCCCCCGTTTCCGGGTGTCACCGTAGGCGAAATAGGTGAGATAGGGGCTGAACCGTTTGCGGTGATCGAAGGTCGCGACGTATTCGGCGGCGAGCTCGAATACCGAGCTGGTTCGCGCATGGCCGAGGAAGCGGCCCAGCGGGGCACCGACCGGGGCCGGAAGGGTGGCCGCCACCCGGCCCAGCAGACCGAGGTTGCGCCACAGCGTTTCGTCCGGGTACCCCAGCAGCACCGACTGCATCTGCCAGGCCGCCGCGCGGGCCGCCGGGTCGAGCTTCGCCGCGGCCTTCACGACCGCGCCTCCGGCTCGGCGGTATCCGGCTCATCATGGGGTGGCGGGAAGAGACCGTCGTGGGCCCGGCCGTCCCAGTTGAGCAGGTTCGCCCGGCCGCCGCGCCCGCCGACGGCGGCGGAGGCGTCCGCGGTCTGCCGATCGCGCAGCATCCCGAAGTTCTCCACCGCGATCGGCGACGCCCCGCCCGAGGCTTCCCCGAAGGGCCCCGAACCCGTCATTCCCGGACCGCCCTCGTAGTCGAGGCTGCATTCGGTGGCCAGTTCCTCCAGACCGTGGGCCTGTTCGGCGTACGCGGGCGGGATGACATAGCGCTCGTCGTATTTGGCCAGCGCGAGCAACCGGAACATGTCGTAGATCTCCGCGCCGGTCATTCCGGCGGATTCGGCGATATCCTCCCGCGGTTCGCGGCCGAGGTTGATATCGCGCATATAGCTGCGCATCGCGGCGAGCTTGCGCAGTACGGCGGTGACGGGGGCGGGATCACCGGCGGTGAACAACTGCGCGAGATAGTCCACCGGAATACGCAGGGCCTCGATGGCGGCGAACAGATTGCCGTGGTCCTCGGCATCATGACCGGTATCGCGGACGATATCGACCACCGGCGACAACGGCGGGATGTACCAGACCATCGGCAGCGTCCGGTATTCCGGATGCAGCGGCAGCGCGACCCGATAGGTGTTGATCAGGGCGTAGATCGGTGACCGGTCGGCGGCCTCGATCCAGTCCCGGGGAATGCCCGAACGCTCGGCTTCCCGCCGCACCTCGGGATCGGCCGGGTCGAGGAACACCTCCCGCTGCGCCTGGTAGAGCCCCTGTTCGTCCGGGGTGGACGCGGCTTCGAGCACCTTGTCGGCGTCGTAGAGCACCAGACCGATATAGCGCAGCCGGCCCACGCAGGTTTCCGCGCATACGGTGGGCAGGCCCGCTTCCACGCGCGGAAAACAGAAGGTGCATTTCTCGGCCTTACCGGTGCGGTGATTGAAATACACCTTCTTGTAAGGGCACCCGGAGACACACATCCGCCAGCCGCGGCAGCGGTCCTGGTCGACCAGGACGATCCCGTCCTCACTGCGTTTGTAGATCGCGCCGGACGGGCAGGCGGCCGCGCACGACGGATTGAGACAGTGTTCGCAGATCCGCGGCAGGTAGAACATGAAGGTCTGCTCGAATTCGAAGCGCACCTTCTCGGCGAGTTTGCCCAGCAGCGGGTCTCGATCACCGAATTCCGGTGCGCCGCCGAGATCGTCGTCCCAGTTCGCCGACCATTCGATTTTCGTATCCTTACCGGTGATCAGCGATTTCGGCCGGGCCACCGGAGTATGCCGCTGGGCGGGCGCGGCGGTGAGAGTCTCGTAGTCGTAGGTCCAGGGCTCGTAGTAGTCGCTCAGCTCGGGCAGGATCGGATTGCTGAAGATCGTGAACAATGTGCGCAGCCGGCCGCCGCCTTTGAGTTCGAGCCGGCCCTTCCGGTTGCGGACCCAGCCGCCGCGCCATTTCTCCTGATCCTCGTAGGTGCGCGGATACCCCTGACCCGGCCGGGTTTCCACATTGTTGAACCACACGTATTCGACGCCGGACCGGTTCGTCCACGCCTGTTTGCAGGTGACCGAACAGGTGTGGCAGCCGATGCATTTGTCGAGGTTCATCACCATCGCCATCTGGGCCATCACGCGCATCAGTAGGTCACCTCCTGGCTGCGACGACGGATCACGGTCACCTCGTCGCGTTGATTACCGGTGGGGCCGAGATAGTTGAACGCGAAACTGAGCTGGGCGTAGCCGCCGATCAAATGGCTGGGTTTGATGAGCAGCCGGGTCAGCGAATTGTGGCTACCGCCGCGCTTACCGGAGGTCTCACTGATCGGCACGTCGATCAGGCGATCCTGCGCGTGGTACATGTACACGGTGCCCGCGGGCATCCGGTGCGAGACCACCGCCCGTGCCACCACGACGCCGTTGCGGTTGACCGCCTCCACCCATTCGTTGTCGGCGACCCCGATCGTCGCCGCGTCCCGCGGCGATATCCAGATGGTCGGCCCGCCCCGGGAGAGGCTCGACATCAAGGGGTTGTCCTGATGTTCGGAGTGGATGGACCATTTGCTGTGCGGAGTGAGATAGCGGACGGTCACCCCGAGTTCGCTCGTGGAACCGAGTAGCGGCTCACCGAAGAGCGCGGCCATATTCAACGGCGGCCGGTATACCGGCAGCCCTTCACCGAGTTCGGCCATCCAGTCGTGGTCCAGGTAGAAATGCTGACGTCCGGTGAGGGTGTGCCAGGGTTTGCGGCGCTCGATATTGATGGTGAACGGTGAATAGCGGCGCCCACCGGTTGCCGACCCCGACCACTCCGGCGAGGTGATCACCGGAACAGGTGCGGACCGGGTATCGGCGAAAGTGGTGCGTTTGCCCTCGTGTTCGGCGGCCAGGTCCGCCAGCCGGACCCCCGTGCGCTGCTCCAGGGCCCGGAAACCCTCCGTGGCGAGGCGGCCGTTGGTGGTGCCCGACAGCGCCAGAATGGCCTCGCAGGCCTGGATTCCGCGCCGCAACGACGGCCGCCCGTCGGCCACTCCCCCGCGCTCCGTGCCGTTCTTGTGCCGCAGATATTCGACTTCGGGGCCGAGATCGTAGGTGACGCCCTTGGTGGTGGCACCGAGTTTCTCCGCCAGCGGGCCGAGGGCCCGCATCTTGGCCGCGATCGCACCGTAATCGCGTTCCACCACCACCAGTTTCGGCATGGTGAGACCCGGGATCGGTTCGGTGTCCCCGGGTTTCCAGTCGAGCACCCGCCCGTGCGGGGTGGCCATTTCGTCGGGGGTGTCGTGCAGCAGCGGCACCGCGACCACATCCTTGCGCACCCCCAGGCGCGGGCCGGCCAGTTCGCTGAACTTCTCGGCGATGGCCTGGAAGGCGTCCCAGTCGGTGCGGGTCTGCCAGGGCGGGGCGATCGCGGGATTGAACGAATGCACGAACGGGTGCATATCGGTGGTATTCAGGTCGTGCTTCTCGTACCAGGTCGCCGCGGGCAGCACGATATCGGAGAACAGGGTGGTGCCGGTCATCCGGAAATCCAGGGTCAGCAGCAGATCGAGTTTGCCGCGCGGCGCGTCCGGCCGCCACACCACATCGCGGGGGCGGGCGCCGGCCGGGGTCTGCGAGGCGCGCAGCGACGATTCGGTGCCCAGCAGATGTTCCAGGAAATACTCGTTGCCCTGGGCCGAGGAACCCAGCGGATCGGCCCGCCACACACTCAGTACGCGGGGGAAGTTCTCCGGCGCGTCGGGATCCTCACAGGCGAAACGCATCCGGCCCGCCCGCAACTCCGACACCACATAACCCGCCAGCGATCCGCCCGCGGCCTCGGCGGCCTCGGTGAGGTCGAGCGGGTTGCGGTCGAAAGTCGGGTAGGAGGGCATCCAGCCCAGCCGGGCGGCCTGCGCGATGACATCGGCGGTGGTCATACCCGCCAACCGGCCGCCGGTCTGCGCGGCCGAGAGCTTATCGGCGCCGAACCAGTCGTAGCGGAACTGGTCGGAATGCAGATACCAGTAGGCAGTCTGGATCATCTGCCGCGGCGGGCGCGACCAGTCCAGCGCGGAGGCCAGTTGCGTCCACCCGGTGACCGGGCGGCATTTCTCCTGACCCACATAGTGCGCCCAGCCGCCCCCGTTCACACCCTGGCAGCCGGTGAGCGTGGTGAGCGTGAGGAAGGCACGGTAGATGGTGTCGGAATGGAACCAGTGATTGGTTCCGGCGCCCATGATGATCATCGAACGGCCGTTGCTGTCCTCGGCGTTGGACGCGAACTCCCGGGCTATCCGCAGCGCGGTCGCCGCCGGGACACCGGTGATCGATTCCTGCCAGGCCGGGGTGCACGGCTGGGAGGGGTCGTCGTAATCGAGTGGCCAGGTCCCCGGCATACCCTCGCGCCGCACACCGTACTGGGCCAGCAGCAGATCGAAAACGGTGGTGACCAGATGCCCGTGCACCCGGCGGGCCGGTACCCCGCGCTCGACGGTCACATCGTCGCCGACCGGGTTGTCGAAACGCGGCAGCACGACGGTGACCGACTCGCCGCCGAACATCGTCAGCAGCGGGCGCGCACCGTCGAGATCGAGATTCCAGCTGCCCTTGCCGGTTTCGCCGTAGCGGTAGCCGAGCGAACCGTTCGGAACCACCGCGGTGCCGTCGGCGTCCAGCAGCACGGTCTTGAACGCGGCGTTCTCGGTATCGGCGAACTCCTCGATATCGGCGGCGGTCAGGAATTTGCCCGGTACATATCCCGTCCCGGTCTCCTCCACCCGCACCAGGAACGGCAGATCCGTGAACTGACGGATATAGGTCGTGAAATACGGGACCTCCCGGTCGACGAAGAATTCCCGCAGCACCACATGCCCCATCGCCATCGCCAGCGCACCGTCGGTCCCGGGATGCGGAGCCAGCCATTCGTCGGCGAATTTCACATTGTCGGCGTAGTCCGGGGATACCGCGACGACCTTCTGCCCCCGGTAGCGGGCCTCGGCCATCCAATGTGCGTCGGGGGTACGGGTCACCGGCAGGTTGGCACCCCACATGATCAGATAGCCGGCGTCCCACCAGTCCCCCGATTCCGGCACATCGGTCTGGTCACCGAACACCTGCGGCGCGGCCACCGGCAGATCGGCGTACCAGTCGTAGAACGACAGCATCGCGCCGCCCAGCAGCGAGACGAACCGCGACCCGGAGGCATGCGAAACCATCGACATCGCCGGAGTCGGCGAGAAACCCGCGATCCGGTCCGGACCGTAGCGGGCGATGGTGTGCACATGGGCGGCCGCGATCATCTCGGTCGCCTCGTCCCAGGTGGCGCGGACCAGTCCGCCTTTACCGCGCGCCGATTTGTACCGCGCGGCCGATTCGGGGTCCTCCACGATCGACGCCCAGGCGCGTACCGGGTCGCCGGTGGCCTCCTTCGCCTCCCGGTACATCCGCAGCAGCACACCCCGCACGTAGGGGTACCGCACCCGGGTGGGCGAGTAGGTGTACCAGGAGAACGCCGCGCCGCGTGGGCAGCCGCGTGGTTCGTACTCGGGTTTGTCCGGGCCCACCGACGGATAGTCGGTCTGCTGGGTCTCCCAGGTGATGATCCCGTCCTCGACGTAGATCTTCCACGAACACGATCCCGTGCAGTTCACGCCGTGCGTGGACCGCACCACCCTGTCGTGACTCCGACGATCCCGGTAGAACTCCTCGGCCTGCCGCCCACCCTTCTCGTACAGCACCCGCCGATCCGGCGATACCTCGGCGCGGGTGAAGAATCGGCGCGTGCCCACCAGGGCATCGGTCAGTTCGTCGTCGAGCCGCGCGCCGCCGGAGCGGTGGCGGGGTTCGGGCATCGGTACTCCTTCTGCGTTCACCGGGGGCTGCGTTCACCGGAGAGGTCATAGGCCGTGCGCAGAGAGGACGGCAGGTACACCGAGAACGCCACGAATCCGCCGAACGCCACCGCGTACAGCGCCGAGGCCGTCCAGGTCGCGGGTAGCCGCACAGTCCGGGCCAGGCGGCCCGTCATCGATGCGGCGGGCGGGGGGCGACCCGGAGCATCGCAGAAGTTCAGCGCGAAGCCCACGGTGAGCACGATCAGCATGAGCGTGCGGCCGACGGCCGCGACACGATCGCCGGTCGCGGCGATGCTCAGCGGAGTCGAAGCGGGCACCAGCACTCCCAGGGCGTCGATCCGGTATGGCGTCTGCGCCCGCTGGGCCGGGGCCCACCACAACCCGCTCGACGGGCGTACCTTCGGTCTCGCGCGGCCGGGCGGTGATACGCGCCGGCCCCCGTATTGCGATAGCACCGGCCACCGGCGGTTCGGGATGCGATCCGGCCGGTAGCCGTTCCGACGTCATTGTGCCCCCAGCGCGGCGGAGTCGGCGGCCATCCGGGTTCCCGGGTGTTTCGTACGCCTAGGCTCGACCGGTGGATATCGACTGGCCCGACCTACGCGCCCGATGCCGACTCGCGGAGGACGAGGCGATCCTGGCGCTGAACAAACCCGCCGGGATCTCGGTCACCGGGGAACGGCACGATATCGATATCGTGACCGCCGCCGAGGCCGCGGGCGAGACGCTCTACCCCGTGCACCGGATCGACAAGGTCACCTCCGGTTCGGTGCTGCTGGCCAAACAATTGTCCGCGCACGGACAGCTCACCCGCCAGTTCACCAAGCAGACGGCGCAGAAAACGTATCTGGCCGTCGTCGCGGCCGGCGAGACGCCGCTGCCCGACCACGGCACGATCGACCTGCCGCTGAGCGTGGGACGGAAGAACCGGGTCCGGATCGCCGCCCCGCGCGAGGCCATCCACCGCACCGGCGATCAGTGGTCGGTCGCCGAGGCCGATCTGCTGAAGACCAAGAACTACCCCTCGCTCACGGAGTTCGCCGTGGTGGACCGCCACCGCGATCTCACCGTGCTGGCTCTGCACCCGCGCAGCGGCCGCCGCCATCAGTTGCGCGTCCACCTGGCCTGGATCGGCCACGAGATCCTGGGCGACCCCCTGTTCGACCGCTCCGGCGGCCACCCGCGCACCCACCTGCACTCCTGGCGGCTGCGGCTCACCGCCGACTGGCGCCCGGACGGCCGCCTGGACCTGGAGGCGCCACCCGACGATGCCTTCTGGGCGCCCCTGCCCCACCCACCGAAAGCTCTGCCCGCCTGATCCGGCGGGCCCCGCGTGGCCTCCCTCATACCGGCGGCCACCCACCCGCCGGTCTGCCCTAAGCTGGCCTTGTGATCCTGGTGGCTCAGGTCAGCGATACCCATTTCGACCTCGGGACCCGTAACGCCGAACGCGCGCAACGGGTCATGGCCTATCTCGCCGATCTGCGGCGGCGGCCCGATCTGATCCTGGTGACCGGCGATATCACCGATTCGGGCAAACCAGAGCAGTACGCCGAGGCCAGGGTGGCGCTCCAGGCCGATCTGCCGGTGCTGGCCATTCCCGGTAACCACGACGAACGCGCCGCGTTCCGGGAAGTGCTGCTGGCCGCACCGCCCTCGGACGAACCGGTGAACCAGGTGCACCGGATGGCGGGTCTCAGTGTGATCCTGCTCGATTCCAGTGTTCCGGGGCAGTCGGGCGGGCACCTGACCGATGGGACCTATGCCTGGCTGGACGCGACCCTGGCCGCGACCCCGGAGCACGACGCCGTACTGGTCGCCCTGCACCACCCGCCGGTCTTCCTGCACAGTCCGATCGTCGATCCCATCGCGCTGACCGAACCGGAACGGCTGGCGGCGGTGATAGCCGGTGATCCGCGGGTGATCGCGACGCTCACCGGGCACGCGCATACCTCGGGCGCCGGGACCTTCGCCGGACGGCCGCTGCTGATCGGCCCCAGCACCGCCTCGGTATTGGGTGGCGAATGGGAGCTGGCGCCACCGGAGCGGGTGATGGACTACGCACCGGATCCGGCGGTCGCGCTGCATGTGATCGACGACGACCACCACCTCATCACGCATTTCCGGAGTGTGCCGATGGGCGGCTGGATCGGTACCCCGCGCTGAGGCCCGGTCAGTACCTACCGGCCCGGATGCGGCGGTAGGCCGCGGGAGTGCCGCCGGTCCAGCGTTTGAACGCGTAGATGAACGTGGACGCTTCCGCGTACCCGAGCCGGATCGCCACATCGCTGACCGAGAGCGGTGTGGCGGTCAGCATCTCCTCCGCGAGGGCCCGGCGCACTTCGTCCAGCAGCGCGCGGTAGCTGGTGCCGGTGGCGTCGAGATGACGCCGCAGCGTACGGGTGCTCATGTTCAGATCGGCGGCCACCGCGTCGATACCGGGGGGCGCGGTGAAACCGTCCGTACCGCCACGGGGCACCAGACGCGCCCGCACCTCGGCGGCGATCCCGGTGCGGGCCCGGCGCCGGTGCACCAGATCGCGGCATTGGGCCAGGCAGATGGCGAGGGTGTGCTCGTTGGCCTGTGGGAGGGGCCGGTCGAGAATCGCGGGATCGATCGCGACCAGGTTCTCCGGCCGCCCGAAGCGCGGCGGGGCCACCGTGACCTCGGCGATGAGGTCGGCGTAGGACGGTTCGGGGAAGCGGAATTCGGCGCGCAGCAGGGCCAGGTGGCGACCCAGTAGATCGCTCATCACCTGGTGCATGGCCGTGACATCGCGTTCCACCAGGAACTGCCGGACATCGGCGGGTACGGCTTCGTCGTCGATGCGGCCGATGAACTCGCCCTCCTCCCACTGGGTCACCGGGAGGCAGAAGGTGAAGCTCAGTTCCAGGTAGCGCAGCGCGAAGTCGATGGCCTCGGCGAGGGTGGGACTGCTGACACAGGCGAATCCGAAGATGCCGAAGGTGGTGATGCGGTACCGGCGGCCGATCTCGATACCCATTCCGGGCCGGTCGAGTTCGTGCACCAGGTTGCGTACCACCGTGAGTTCGGTATGTGCGTCGATCTGGGTGTCGGGATCGTGGAGCCGGGGCTCGGTGAGATCGGTGCCGCGCAGCAGCGACGCCACCGGGACGCCGTGTTCGGCCCCGTAGCCGGCCATCAGCGCCACGCTGGCGACACCACGCGGGAAATCCCAGTCCCGGATCGACGGACGCTGCACCATGCCGTCATTATGGCCGAATATCTCGATTGGCCCGCTACCCGGTCACTACCAGGACAGCTGGGCGCAGCGGCGCGCGGTGTCGGTGGTCTCGATCTGCAGGGTGGCGTGCCGGATGTGGTGGCGCTCGGCCAGCAGCTGCTGACAGGCCCGCAGGATCTCGTCGCCGGAATCGGTCCCGGTGGTGGTGATATGCGCGGAGGCCACCTCCATCCCGGAGGTCAGCGTCCAGACATGCAGATCATGCACATCGCAGACCCCGGGTACGGCCCCCAGTTCGGCCGCGACCTGTTCCACGTCGACCTCTTCCGGACTGTGCTGGAACAAGATGCGCAAGGAACGGCGGGCCAGCAGGTAACTACGGGGCAGTACCCAGACCCCGATCGCGACGCCGACGATCATGTCGGCGTAGTACCAGCCCGTGGTCAGGGTGATCGCCGCCGAGAGCAACACGCCGAAGGACCCAACCATATCGGCGAGCACTTCGAGATAGGCCCCGCGGACGTTCAGGCTCTCCTCGGCGCCACGACGCAGCAGCAGGAACGACACGATATTGGCGAGCAGGCCGATCCCACCGGCGATGAGCACCGGACCACCGGGGACCTCGGGCGGCTCGCCGAACCGGCGTACCGCCTCGATCAGGACGTAGCCCGCCACGCCGAAGAGCAGAATCGCGTTCGCCAGGGCCGCCATCACCTCGGCCCGGTAGTAGCCGAAGGTACGGGTGTAGCTGGGCCGGGTATTTCGCGCCAGCATGATCGCCGAGAGCGCCATACCGATGCCGACGACGTCGGTGAGCATATGCGCCGCGTCCGAAAGTAATGCCAGCGAACCGGTGACCAGCGCGACCGCCAGTTCGATCAGCATGAATCCGGCGCCGATGGCGAGTGCCAGACCGAGCCGTCCGACGTACTTCCCGGAGGCGCTCTCCGGTGATACCGAATGCGTATGATCATGTCCCACCCGAACAACATATGCGTCCATGCGCATGCTTGCAACACCTTCGATTCGACTCTCACCGCCGGACTGGCAGACTTGATTTCGTGAGTGACCAGCCCGCAACCACCCACCTCGGGGAACCCGGCCGATATTCCGACGGCCCGGGCGATCCGCCCGGCGGCGCCGCGTTGCGCCCGATCGAGCTCGCGACCGGCGCGGTACTCGGCGGCGTCACCGTCGGCCTGGTCACCGTGGGCGCCCTGGTGCCCTTCGCCGCCGCGCTACAACTGGTCGCGGCCGTCCCGATGGGCCTGCTCGCCCATCGCTACCGATTCCGCGCGGTCCTCGTCGCCTCGGTATCGGCCGCCCTCGTCACCTTCGTCGCCGCCGGACTCACCGCGGCCATGGCGATGGTCGCGACGGCCACCATCGGCGGCATCGTGGGCGCGGTCAGACGCCGCGACGGCGGCCTCATCGCGGTCACCGGGCTCTCGGTCCTCGCCGGTATCGCGTGGAGCGCGGTATCGGTCGGATTCCTGCTCGCCTTCTCCGCGACCCGCGAATTGCTCTTCGATACGGTCCGCAACACGGCGACCGGATTCGCCGAACTCACCTCCCGGCAGGCGCAGCTCGCCCCACTGGGCCGCGGGGTGCTGGACATCGCCGAAGTGGTGCTGGACTGGTGGTGGGTCTACATCGGCGGAACCGTACTGTTCGGCACGGTCCTCACGGCGCTGGTGTCCTGGTTCGTCCTCGGATCGGTGCTGGACCGCCTCACCTGGCTACCCGGCAGCGACCGGCTGGACGCGCCCGCCGACAACCGGCCGATCGAGCCGCTTCCGGTCACCCTGCGGGCCGCCGGATACCGCTACCCGGGCGCGACCACCGACGCCCTCACCGGAATCGACCTCCGGGTCGAGATGGGCGAATTCGTCGCGGTGGTCGGCCACAACGGATCCGGTAAATCGACCCTCACCCGCCTGCTCGCCGGCCTGCCGCCGACCACCGGCACCGTCGACCGCCCGGGTTCGGCCGGGCTCGGCCACCTGGGTGGCACCGCACTGGTCCTGCAACGCCCGGAAAGCCAGACCCTGGGCGTGCTGGTGGCCGACGATGTGGTCTGGGGCCTGCCCGCCGGGCTCGCGGCGCAGGTGGATATCGACGGCCTGCTGAACGAGGTCGGACTCGCGGGAATGGGCGGGAAGGAGACCGCCGCACTCTCCGGCGGCCAGCAGCAGCGGCTGGCGGTCGCGGCGGCCCTGGCCCGGCGCCCGGCCCTGCTCATCGCCGACGAGGCCACCTCGATGATCGACCCCGACGGCCGCCGCGAACTGGTGGCCCTGCTCGCGCAACTACCGCGCCGGCACGCCATGGCGGTGGTTCTGGTGACCCATCACGAGGCCGACGCCCACGCCGCCGACCGGGTGATCCATCTGGCGGGCGGCCATACCGTCGGCCATCTGCCCGCCTGGCCCAAACCCGCCGCCGCCGAGCGCCGCAGGCCCATGGGCGACACCCTGCTGGAACTGCGCGGGGTCCGGCACACCTACAACCGCGGCACCCCGTGGGAGGCGGCCGCGCTGCACGGGGTCGACCTCGCGGTGCGACGCGGTGAAGCCCTGCTGGTGGTCGGCGGGAACGGGTCCGGGAAATCGACGCTGGCCTGGATCATGGCCGGGCTCATCACGCCCAGCTCCGGGAAATGCGAACTCGCCGGCAAACCGGTAGGTAAGCAGATCGGCCGCGTGGAACTGGCTTTCCAGCATTCCCGGCTGCAACTACAGCGTCATACCGTGGGCGAGGAAGTGGCCGACTGGGGCGGCGAGGGCACCGGATCGGGCACGGTGGGCAAAGCCCTGGACGCGGTCGGCCTGGACCGCTCGCTGACCACGCGGTCCATCGAGGAACTCAGCGGCGGCCAGGCGAAGCGGGTGGTGCTGGCGGCCATCGTCGCGAGCAATCCCCAGGTGGTGGTCCTGGACGAACCCCTGGCCGGGCTCGACCCGGAAGGCCGCGCCGATATCGTCGAACTGCTGGCCCGGTTACGCGATTCGGGACTGACGCTGATCGTCATCTCTCACGATGTGGAGGATGTGGCGGCCATCTGCGATCGGACCGTCCAGCTGCGGGCCGGGCGGATCCCGGAAACCGAGACCACCCGGGTACCGGTCCGCGAACGGGACGCCGACACCGCCCCCATCCCACCGGTCGGCCCACCGGGATCGGCCCCTCATCCCACGCCGGGCCCGGCGTGGGGGCTCCGCGGCGGCGATGCCCCGGGTATGGAAGGCGGAGGTTCGCGATGAGCACCGTACTGCTGCGACAGGTTCCGGTGGCCAGCCCGGTACACCGGCTGTGGGCGGGCACCAAGATGATCGGGGTCTTCCTGATCAGCCTGCTGCTGATGGTCCTGCCGAGCTGGCCGATTCTCGGCATCATGATCGTCTTCCTGATCGTGATCGGCGTCGTCGCCCGGCTGCCACTGGGCGTTCTGCCGCGGCTGCCCTGGGCGTTCTGGTTGCTGATCGCACTCGGCGCCGTGCTGGCCGCACCCGTCGGTGGGGCGGCGCTGCTGCGCTACGCGCAGGTGGTGACGTTCGGGCTGATCCTCATCTCGGCCTCCATGCTGATCGCCTGGACCACCCCGATGAGCGAGATCGCGCCCGCGCTGGCCACTCTCGGCCGGCCGCTGCGGAAACTGCGGGTCCCGGTGGACGAACTGGCGGTGGTGGTGGCGCTGACGCTGCGCGGCCTGCCACTGCTGCTCGAGGAGATCCGGATCCTGCGCGCGGCCCGGCGGCTGCGACCGAAACCCGATCTGCTGCATCGCACCACCGATCCGGTGATCGATATCCTCACCGCCGCGATGGCGGTATCCACCCGCCGCGCCGGAGAACTGGGCGAGGCGATCACCGCCCGCGGCGGCACCGGACAGCTCACCGCGCGCCCGGGCGCACCGGGCCGCACCGACGCGATCGCACTGGCCGTGGTGATCGCGGTCTGCGCCGGTGCGCTGACGCTGGAACTCCTGCTGTAACCCGGTCGGCCGGGGCCGACCGGGTCAGCGGTTACCTGTGCCCCTGGCCGTGGCCCTGATCGCGGACCGCCTTACGGGCGGCTTCCTGCGCCTTGTCGACCTGGCTCGCGTATTTACCGCCGGTCTTCTTGTCCACCGCGTCACCGACCTTCTCGATCAGCGGATCCACTTTGCCGGCGTTCTTCCGGGCCAGGCCCAGTGCCTTGTTCGCCAAACCCTTGAAATCCATTGCCGCTCCTCGCTCGAACCCACTGGCCCCGCTCCACAGTACCCAGCGGAAAGCCTGCGTGCGGGGCGTCCGGGTGGCGCCGACCATCACAATTCGCCCAGCCAGGCGGGATGCCAGAAGCGGCCGCCGTCGGTCCAATCCATGTACCGCACACTGCCTTCGACCTTCGGAGTCACCCACATCACGTCCCGGCACTCGTCCCGGGTCATCTCGTTGATGAACGGGCTGGTCTTACGTTCCAGCCGGCGCAGCCGTCCCGCCAGTTCATCCATCGCCGCGTCGCCGAAACCGGTGCCCACCCGTCCGGCGTACACCAGCCCGTCCGGTCCGGGCACCCCCACCAGCAGGGACGCGAACGGGCGCGCCTTGCTGCGCCGCATACCGCCCACCACCACCTCCTGGGTCCGCCAATTGCGGTATTTCACCCAGGCGTGCCCGCGGGTCCCGGGCAGGTACACCGAATCCATCCGTTTCGCGACCACCCCCTCGGCCCCCTCGTCACGGCTCTGCCGCAGCGCGTCCCGGCCGCTGCCCGCATAGCGCGGCGGCACCCGCAGCGCGGGGCTCGTCGCGGCGAGCGCCTCCAGCACCTGCCGGCGGTCGCGGTAGCGTTTGCGCAGCAGTGCGGTGCCGTCCAGGTACAGCAGGTCGAACGCCAGGAACTCCGCCCGCCGCGGATTCGCCTTCAGCAGTGCGATATTCACCGCACCGTCCGGACCCCGCACGATGATCTCCCCGTCCAGCACCACCTGGTGCTCGGCCAGCTCCTCGGCCAGCACCGCCAGTTGCGGATAGCGGTCCGTGACATCGTTACCCGCCCGGCTGCGCAACCGCATCTCGCCCGCGTCGATTTCGACCAGCAGCCGGTAGCCGTCCCATTTCCGCTCGAACGCCCACTCCGGTTCCGGCAGTCCGTCGACCTCGCCGGCGGTGGCCAGCATCGGGGTGAGTCCGCGCGGCAGTTCACCGAGCGACGGCTGCTCCTTCATCAGGTGCATCAGCCACTGATCGCCCTCGGTGCGGATCAGTGCGTACCGGCCGCGCAACCGGTCACCGCGTAGCACCACGATCACCTCGTCGTCGCGCCATTTCTCGGCCCGATAGGTGCCGGCATCCCATACCGACATCTCCCCCGCCCCGTACTCCCCCGCCGGGATGGTGCCGCGGAAATCCAGGTACTCCAGCGGATGGTCCTCGGTGTGCACGGCGAGCCGGTTCTGCCGCGGGCTGTCCGGCGGTCCCTTCGGCACCGCCCACGACACCAGCACGCCGTCGCGTTCCAGCCGCACATCCCAGTGCAGCCGCCGGGCGTGATGCTCGTGCACGACATAGCGGTTGTCCGGGCCGCTGCGCGGCGAATGGACGGGTACGGGTTCGGGGGTGCGCGCGGGGTCGCGCATCGAGCGGTATCGGGTCAGGGCGTCGTCCATCGGCGGGTCCAGTCCGGCCAGCAGGTCACCACCGGACCGGTAGCGTTCGAGGACCTCGTCGAACCGGAGCTGCCGCAGGTCATCCGCGTTCTCGAGCTCGTCCCAGCTGCGTGGGGCGGCGGCGTTCGGTTGCTCGCGCCCGCGCAGCGAATACGGCGCGATCGTCGTTTTCGACGGGTTGTTCTGACTCCAGTCCAGGAAGACCTTGCCTGCCCGCACTTTCTTCGCCATGGTGGCGGTCACCAGCCCGGGCATCAGCCGTTCGAGATTGGTGGCCACCTGTTTGGCCACCGTCGACGCCCCGCCCGGGCCGAGAACCCGGTCCAGCGGGACGTAGAGGTGGATACCCTTGCTCCCGCTGGTCAGCGGATAGGCGCGCAGCCCGATCTCGCCGACCATATCCCGGACCCCGAGCGCGACCCGCGCGCATTCGGCGAGCCCCGCGCCGGGCCCGGGGTCGAGATCGAAGACCAGGCGGGTGGCCGGGCCGCTGTCGTCACCGTCGAACCGCCACTGCGGCACGTGCACCTCCAGCGCCGCCTGCTGCCCCAGCCAGACCAGCCCGGCCTGGGAGGCGATCACCGGGTAGGTGACGGTGCGCCCGGAGTGCCGCTGTGCCCGGCGCGGCAGCCACGACGGAGTGCCCGCTCCGAGGTTCTTCTCGAAGAAGGAGGATTCGGCGACGCCGTTGGGCCAGCGTTTCCGGGTGACGGGCCGTCCGGCCATATGCGGCAGCATGGCCGGCGCGATCTCGGCGTAGTAGTCGATGACCTCGCCTTTGGTGGTACCGGCCGCCGGGTAGAGAACCTTGTCGAGGTTGCTCAGCCGCACCTCGACATCCGGCTGTCCCGGTTCACCCCCGAAACTCCGGTTCACCCGGGATCACCGCCGCGGGCCGCCGGCCCCGACCGGCGCCCCGCCGCGGGTCACGGACGCGGGCCCGAACCCGGGGTAGGCGGCTGCCCGGGGCCACCCTGCTGGTCCGGTGGCACCACCTTGCGGGCGGCTTCCTTACCCTTCTGGATCTTGTCGGAGTATTTGCCCTTGGTCTTCTGGTCGACGAAATCGCCGGCCTTGTCGACCGCTTGGTTGATCTTGTCGGAGTTCTTGGACGCGACTTCCTGGCCCTTACCGACCAGATTCTTCAGGTTGTCCATCAAGCTCATTGCCGGATTCCTTCCCTGTCACCGTGCGGAACCGTTCACTCCATATCTTCCCACCACGGACGCATGGGTGGGAGGTCGGCGATATCGAGCCGCTGCCCGGGTCGCGGTACCGCGATCGCGGTGCCGGCGGCCGCGGCGGCCTCCACCAGCCGGTGTACCGGCTCGGCCCACGGGTGCGGCGCCAGATTGAAGGTCGCCCAGTGGATCGGGATCAAGACACCCCGGGCCGGATCGCCCTGGCAGAGATCGGCGTGGGCGCGCACCGCCTCCTCCGGGTTCATATGGATATCGGACCAGTGCGGGTCGTAGGCGCCGATCGGCAGCAGGGTGAGGTCGTAGGGGCCGGACTGCGAACCGGTCGCGGCGAAAGCTTTGGTGAAACCGGTATCACCGCCGAAATAGGCCCGGTGCTCCGGACCGATCAGCGACCAGCCCGCCCACAGCGTGGTGTTGCGGACCAGACCGCGACCCGAGAAATGCCGCGCTTCGGCGCAGGTGATGGTCAGGTCACCGCGCTGCCCCTCGGGATCGGATACCGAATACGATCCACCCCAATCCAATTCGATCACGCGCGCATCGGGCACACCCCAATGCCGCAGATGCGCCCCGACCCCGAGCGGGACCACGAATACCGAGCGCTGGGTGGCCACCAGGGTGGCGATGGTATCGGCGTCGAGGTGGTCGTAGTGGTCGTGCGAGATGACCACGGCGTCCACCTGCGGCAGATCCACCAGATCCACCGGTACCGGATGGATACGGCTCGGGCCGACCAGCCGGGAGGGCGAGACCCGCTCGCTCCACACCGGATCGGTGAGCACTCGGTAGCCGTCGATCTCGACCAGTGCGCTGGCATGGCCGTACCAGGTGACGGCCAGCGCACCGGCCGCGGCGGGCCGCTCCGGCTCGGCCAGTGGCACCGCGGCCTTCGGACGACCGGCGCGCAGGGCGGTCACCATCGACAGCAGACCGGCGGGATTGTCGCGGATGACGATCGTCGAGGCCGGTTCGGTGTTGTGGAACTGGCGGTCGCGGTAGCTGCGGGCACCGCTGACAGTGGGCGCGATCGCGGATACCGAGGCTCCCAGCGCCGCCGGTAGCCCGTCCAGGGCACGCAGCACCCAACCGGCCACCGTCATTCCGGCCAGCCCCGCGAACGCGGTGGCAACAGTACGCGGCCGCATCAGCGCCCCTGGAATTTCGGAGCCCGCTTCTCCTTGCGGGCCAGCCGGCCCTCTTCGGCGTCCGCGCTGTTCCAGGCGGCTTCCAGTGCCTTGTGCTCGATCTGGTTGGACGGGACGCGGGTGCCGTCGTCGTTGAGCACGAGTTTCAGGTGGCGCAGCGACAGTGGCGCCAGTTCGGCGATGGATTTCGCCCAGCTCTGGGCATCGGCGACAGTGCCGAGGCGGTTGGCGAAGCCGAAGGAATAGGCGTCGGCGGCCGAGATCGGTTCCGCCCCCAGCAGCAGCGTGCGGGCCGGGCCGGCGCCGATCAGCGAGACCAGCCTGCGAATGGTCCAGCTGTCCACGGAGATGCCGAGTTTGGCGGCGGGTATCGCCAGGTACGAGTCCGGCGGCAGGACGCGCAGATCCGCCGCCAGCGCCAGCTGCACTCCCGCCCCCAGGGCGGGCCCGTTGAACGCCGC
This sequence comes from Nocardia sp. NPDC024068, assembly GCF_040638875.1. Taxonomy (NCBI): domain Bacteria; kingdom Bacillati; phylum Actinomycetota; class Actinomycetes; order Mycobacteriales; family Nocardiaceae; genus Nocardia; species Nocardia sp. NPDC024068. Next base: position 135,035 of record NZ_JBEZYU010000009.1, read on the forward strand.
GATCACCGGCTGCGGCATGGACTCGATCTCGTGCAGCATGTCCAGCAGCGCGTCGAGGAATTCGGTGGAGTACACACCGTCCAGATCCGCGCCGGCGCTGAAGACCGGACCGCGGCCGCTGATGACCACCACCCGGGCGTCACGCTGCGCCTGGGCCAGCGCGTCGCGAAGCTGGACGACGAGGTCCAGATTCAGCGCGTTGCGCCGTTCTTCCCGCTGTAGTTCGATCGTGACGACGTCGCCGTCGCGGCTGACCCCGAGCATGTGTGTCCTTCCCCGCTGAACGAATCCGATACAACAGCCGATACCGATGGGTTACTGCCCACTTTGCCACAGGAGTGCGAACGGCTCGCGTAAGGCGAAGCGGGCGCCCCGGGTCCGGAACCCGGGGCAGCGGGGGTGGAAGTTCAGTTCTCCAGTCCGGCCGCGAAGGTCTCGGGATCGGGTCCGATCCGGGTCCCCGTGTCGAGTCCGGAAACGGCCGCCATCTGCTCGGCCGACAGTTCGAACCCGAAGACGTCGAAGTTCTCCTCGATCCGGGCGGGCGTCACCGATTTCGGGATCACCACATTGCCCAGCTGCAGATGCCAGCGGATGATCACCTGCGCGGGCGTACGGTCCACCTCACCGGCGATCCGGGTGACCACCGGATCGCCGAGCAGGGTGCCCTGGCCGAGCGGACTCCACGCCTCGGTGGCGATGGCGTGTTCGGCGTGGTACTCGCGGAGTTCGCGCTGGATCAGCCCGGGGTGCAGCTCGATCTGGTTGACCGAGGGGGTCTGCCCGGTTTCGGCGATGACCCGCTCCAGATCGGGCACCCGGAAGTTGGAGACGCCGATGGAGCGCACCAGCCCGTCGGCCGCGAGTCGCTGGAAGGCGCGGAAAGTGTCGGCGAAGCGGTCCGCGGCGGGTACCGGCCAGTGGATGAGATACAGATCCAGATACTCCAGGCCCAGCCGCTTCAGACTCGCGTCGAATGCGCGCAGGGTGGAGTCGTAGCCCTGATCGGCGTTCCAGAGTTTCGTGGTGACGAAGACCTCGTCGCGGGGCAGCCCGAACTGCCGGATGGCCCGGCCGGTGCCCTCCTCGTTCTGGTAGGCCGCGGCGGTGTCGATACTGCGGTACCCGGTCCGCAGGGCTGCCGTCACCGTATCGACGACCTCTTCCGCCGGGACCTGGAATACCCCGAACCCGAGCTGCGGCATCAGGCTGCCGTCGTTCAGGACGATGGGAGGAACAACACCGGTCTCACGATTGGTGGTCACCGTTCCGACGGTAGAAGCGGTTCGGCGGCAGGTCAACGAAGACCCGGCCCGTGTTCACTCCGCACCGCATCTTCGGTCAACTTGACATATCGTTGTGTTTTCACAACACTTCATTGCGTGAGCCCAGTAAGACGCGGGGAAACTCTACCGATATTCAACCGGATCGCCGTACTGCGGGCGGAGCACCGGATGTCGCGCGCCGCCCTGGCCGAGGCAGTCGACGTCAACCCCCAGACGATCGGCGCGCTCGAACGCGGCAACCACTACCCGAGCCTGGACCTGGCCCTGCGCATCTGCGCGGTGTTCGGCCTCCCGGTGGAGGCGGTGTTCTCCCGCACCGAATTCACGCCCTTGTCGGCCGAGGTGTACTCCCGCGAGAAAGGACAGCAGTCATGACCGCTGCCGCCGAACCCACCACCCTGCTCGACCGATACCGGGCCTACCGCGTCCGGCGCTGGCTCGTCCGGGAAAAACAGATCGCCGGAATGCTTCCCGGCTGGCGCACCACCCGGCGCCGCCGAACCCTGGTGGTCATCACGATCGCGGCCCTCGGCCTGATGTTCCTCGCCGGTGTCCTATGCGCTTTCGGACTCGGCTGGGCCGCCCTGCTGGGCGGGCTCGCGGCACTGGTCTTCCTGCCCGCGTGGACCATGGTGCGGATCGTCGCCGACGCCCAGGACAACGCACCGGCGGACACCCTGGACGAGCTGGAATTCGCGCAGCGCGAAACCGCCCGGTCGCTGGGGTTGACGATCACCCAGGTCCTAGCGGTGTTCCCGGTGATGTATCTCGTCTGGAGCGGCGCGCTGTTCCCGGACGCCGACGCCTCCCGCACCGCATACGCGGGCGGGGTCATGGCCCTGGCGACCCTGCTGGCCGGCGGATGCGCGCCCGCCATGATCCTGGCCTGGACCAAATCCGATCCCGAACCGGAAGACTGAGTGCGGCCGGTCCGATACGGCCCGGTCCACACGGTTCCGCAGCGGTGATATCGAGGCCCCGGCCAGTGTCGGGGCCTCTTTACTCGGGCCGGATCCGGAATACCTCGCCGGGAGCGGGTTCCGGCGGCCGGGTGGGCGCTCCTCCGGGTATCCCCAACCGGCGATACCGGCGTCGCCGGGTCGCTCGCAGTTCGGCCGGCGACTGCCCGGCGAGCCCGGCCAGTTCCGCGCCGATCGCCGCCACCATGCGGCGGGCGAAATCGACCGGTTCGTCCGCGGCATCGGGATATTCGGGAACGATACGATCCACGATCCCGTCTGCCAGCAGATCGGTGGACCGGATACGCTGCGCCGCAGCCAGTTCCGGCGCGTGTCCGATATCGCGGTGCACGATGGCGCTGGCCCCCTCCGGCGGCAGCGGCGCGAGCCATCCGTGCGTCGCGGCGAGAACGCGGTCGGCGGGCAACAGCGCCAGCGCGCCGCCACCGGTCCCCTGGCCGAGCAGTACCGAAACAGTGGGGGTGTCCAGGGTCACCAGATCGGCCAGGCAGCGGGCGATCTCCGGGGCCAGCCCGCGTTCCTCGGCCTCCTTCGACAGCGCGGCGCCGATCGTATCGATCACCAGGACCAGCGGAAGTCCGAGTTCGGCCGCCAACTGCATACTGCGGCGGGCCTCCCGCAACGCGGCGGGACCCATTGTGTGCTCGGGATCCTGGTTGGTGCGGTCGTGACCGAACACCACGCAGGGCCACCCCCGGAACCGCGCCAGGGCCAGCACCGCCGTCCGGTCGGTATCACCCTGGCCGGTACCGCTGAGCGGTACGCGCTGGGTGGCCCGGCGCAGCAGATCGCGCAGCCCCGGGCGATCCGGACGCCGCGAGATGAGCACCGACTCCCAGGCGTCGGCGGGCACGGCGGTCTCGACGGCGGCCGACCGTGCGCCGACCGGAGTGTCCGGTATCCGCACGGCACCGCTGAACACACTCAGAGCCCGGTGCGCGATACGCCGGAACACCGTCACATCGACAACCCCGTCGATCACCCCGGTGCGGTACAGGTTCTCCGCGACCTGCACGCCCTCCGGAAACGGCCGGTCGTACAGCGCCTCGTACACCCGCGGCCCGAGGAACCCGATGAGCGCTCCCGGTTCGGCGAAGGTGATATGCCCGAGCGACCCCCAGGACGCGAACACCCCGCCCATGGTCGGATTACGCAGATACACCACATACGGATGACCGGCGGACTTGTGCGCGGCGACGGCGCCCGCGATCTTCACCATCTGCACGAAAGCGAGGGTGCCCTCCTGCATCCGGGTACCGCCGGAGGTCGGTGACGCCACCAGCGGCAGCCCCGACGCGGTCGCCCGCTCGACAGCCGACACCACCCGTTCGGCCGCCGCGACCCCGATCGACCCGGCCAGAAACGCGAACTCGCACGCGATCACCGCGATACGGCGTCCCCGGAGCAGGCCCTCGCCGGTGAGTACCGCTTCGTCGGTGCCCGCCGCGGCAGCCGCCCCGGACAAGGCGGACCGGTAGCCCTCGGTCCGCGCCACCGGCAGTGGCGGCGCGTCCCAGCTCACAAACGTGCCCGGATCGAGCAACGTATCGAGGAATTCCCGGGCACCGAGCCGCCCCGAGCCGCGCGTCATCCGGCGACCGCAGGATCGCCCGGTATCGTCGGAGGTCCCACCGGCACGCCGACCAGTATGGCGCGAGCCGGCTCAGTAGCCGCGAGTGACCTTCTGCAGCGCATACTCGGTCAGCCGCACGAGGGCTTCCTTCGCCGGTTCCCGGCGCCGCGCGTCGATCGGCATGATCGGCACATCGGCGGGAACGGCCAGGGCCTGGCGGATGTCCTCGATCGGATACATCGGGGCATCGTCGAACTGGTTGAGCGCCACGAGGAACGGCAGATTACGCGCCTCGAAGTAGTCGACCGCCGCGAAACTGTCCTCCAGCCGCCGGGTGTCGATCAGCACCACCGCACCGATCGCACCGCGGATGAGGTCGTCCCACATGAACCAGAACCGGTACTGGCCCGGGGTGCCGAACAGGTACAGCACCAGATCCTCGGCCAGGCTGATCCGGCCGAAGTCCATCGCAACCGTGGTGGTGGATTTGCTCTCGATACCCGCGAGACTGTCGATCCCGGCGCTGGCGTTGGTCACCAGAGCCTCGGTTCTCAACGGGACGATTTCCGAAACTGCCCCCACCAGCGTCGTTTTGCCCACGCCGAACCCACCTGCCACCACGATCTTCGCCGAGGTCGGCTTGCTGAGGCGGGTATCGACCTGTGCGGTCGAATCATATACGCCGGAGTCCACTGAGAACCCTTTCGATCAGCTCGCGACGTTCATCGTCGCTGGAATCGTCTTTCAATGTCGCCGAAACGCGGACATGCCCGGCTTCGATCAGGTCCGCTACAAGTACCCGCGCCACCCCGATCGGTATACCCAGTCGAGCCGCGAGTTCGGCGACCGACGGCGACTCCCTGCACAGCTCGACTATCGAGTTTTCGATATTGCTCAGTTCGTACTGGCGTTCGAGCGATATGGGATGGGACGCGACGAGAGCCTCGAGCGCCAACTCGATCTTGGGCCTGGTCCGACCGGCAGTGAGCGAGTACGGGCGCACGAGACTGGGCTCGGAGCCTCCCACGCGGTGATCCTCTATGTCCATCCCACCATCAGGAACCCATTGTGACGCGCGGAGTGGCCTGGACTGTCTGGCCTACGCGTTCGACCAACAACGCCATCTCGTAGCCGACCTGTCCGATATCGCAGGACGTATTGGTCAGGACCGCGAGATAGGAGCCGTCACCCACCGCCATCAGCAGCAGGTAGCCGTGCTCCATTTCCACGACGGACTGCAGTACCGTGCCGCCTTCGAACAGATTGGACACACCCACCGAGAGACTGGCCAGGCCGGCCGTGACAGCGGAGAGCTGTTCGGCCCGGTCGACCGGTAGCTGGGCACTCGCCGCCATCAGCAGGCCGTCGGCCGAAACCAGAACGGCATGGGCTACGCCAGGAACCTCGCCTGCGAAGTTCGAAACCAGCCAATCCAACTGACGGTTCGTACCACCTAGTTCGGGGTTCATCGGTCTCCTTTGTCTCCGGTTAGGTTCATTGCTCTCATTGCACGGCCATCCCGAACACCTTGCTGGTGCCGACTCAAACTAGACCGGATCGTGTCGGGATTGCGACTCGGCGTACGCTCCTGAGCCCCGTTGATGGCGCCGGGTACCAACCGGCCGCCCGGGTTACGCTGCGGCAAACCGGCCGCGGTACGGGTCTCGGGTTCGGCCTCGCTGGCCCGACGGGCCGCTGTCCAGCCCTCGTCACCGGGGGAATCGAAGGATGCGACGGCCTGGGAGCGATCGGTATCCGAATCCGACAGCCATGCCGACATCATCTCCGCGAAGATGGGCGTCCCGCCCATGATGCTGTCGGGTTCCTCGGCCGGCTGCAGCCGCGTCTGGAAGAACGACGCCGCTTTCGCCGGATTCGATTTGTAGCTGTGCCGCCCGGGCTCCCGCGAGGACGCGGCGTCCGGCCCGGGTTCGGGTTCCCGGGGCAGGGCCACCCCGGGCGGGTTGTCGAACCGTTCGGCCGTGTATCCGCCCGGTTCACGCTGCGGCAGACCACCGGGTTCGGCGGAACGCCGGCGCGGGGCCGCGTCACGCTGGGGCAGACCACCGGTGGATTCCCGTGTGGGCAGACCGTTCTCGGCCGGGGCGCCGCGCTGCGGTAGCCCACCGCCGGGCGCGGGACGCCGGGGCAGGCCGGTGCCGGGCGTATCGCGGCGGGAGGGCAGGCCCGCGGAGGGATCACGCTGGACGGGCAATTCGCCGGAGGATTCGCGGGAGGGCAGACCGTTCGACGCGGGTTCCCGCCGGGTCGGCAGACCACCGGAGGCGGTATCGGCCGCGGGCCGCGGGGGCCGGTCACGTCGTGGCGGCTCGTTCGAAGCCGAACCACGTTGCGGCAGACCGGAACCACCCGCATCCCGAGTCGGTGCGCCGTTGGCACCGGCATCACGCTGCGGCAGACCACTCGAATCACGCTGCGGCAGACCACTCGAATCACGCTGCGGCAGACCACTCGAATCACGCTGCGGCAGACCGCCGGAACCGCGCTGCGGCAAACCGCTCGGACCCGTCTGGCCCGGTTGACGCGACGGCAGCGGCCCGGCGGGGCGCGGCGGCGCGGCGGCGGTATCGGACGGAGACTCGGCGGGACGCTCGGCCTCCGGGCGGGCCGGGGGTGCCTGCCGGTTGGCCGGAGCGCCGTTCACGCCCGGCTGACGCTGCGGTAGTCCACCCGAGCCCGGCTGCGCGGGGCCCCCGGCACTCGTCTGGCGCTGCGGTAGTCCGCCGGGGCCGGGCGAGGTCTCGCGGGGCGGAGGTCCGCCGGCCGAGGAGTCACCCGGGGTACGCGGCGGCAGAGTCGGGGTGGCACCGCCGCCCGGACCCACATTGCGTTTCGGCAAGTTGGCGGCGGCCAGTTTGCCGCGCTGCGGAGCGCTGCCCGCGCTCGCCTGACGAAGGCTGGTGATCCCTTCGCCCTCGCGCGTTCCGGCGGGCATCGCGGTGCCGGGCTGGCGCTGCGGCAGTCCACCCGGACCCGTCGGCGCGGGGCCGGCCGGGCGCTCCGGCGGCTTCGGACGCTCGACCGCGGGCAGCGGGCCGCTCATCCCGGGGTCGACGGTGACCATCATGTTGCCGGCCGCGGTGCGGCTGATCCCACGGGTCTGCATCGACGAACCACCGGCGTTGCGCAGCGCGGCGGCCGCGGCCTCGTCCGGCGACTCTTCCTTCGCCTTCTTACCGGTGTCGGCGGGCACCAGCGGCTGCGGTCCCGAACCGGTCGCCAGCGGCAGGATCTGGGTTTCGCCGGCCACGATCAGGCTCATCGGCACATGCACGGTGACGGTGACACCGGGATCGCGCGCGGTATCGAAGGTCGGCCGCAGCCGCACATTCAGGCCGTGCCGTTCGGCGAGGCGGCCCACCACGAACAGACCCATATGACGTGCGGTGTCGGGGCCGGGCTCGGCGGTGCTCTCCAGGCGGCGGTTGATCTCGGCCATCTCGCTGGGCGGCATACCGATACCGCGGTCGGCGACCTCGATCAGCAGACCCTGATCGTGTGCCTGCGCGAAGGTGAACTTCACATCCGTTTCCGGCGGCGAGGCACGCAGCGCGTTGTCCAGCAGCTCGGCGAACAGATGCGCCATATCCGAGGCGGCCGGTTCGATCAGCGCACCGCGGGGCGTGGCGCCCAGTTTGACGCGTTCGTAGTCCTCGACCTCGGAGATCGCGGCGCGCAGGACGTCGGCGATCTCGACCGGGGCGGATTTGGCGCGACGCTGTTTGGTACCGGCCAGAATCAGCAGGTTGTCGCCGTTCCGGCGCATACGCGCGGCGAGATGGTCCAGCCGGAAGAGGTTCTCCAGCAGGCGCGGATCCTTCTCGTCGTATTCCATCGCCTCGATGAGGCTGAGCTGATGGTCGACGAGCGATTTACTGCGCCGGGCCAGAGTCTCGAACATATCGTTGACCTGGGAACGCATCTGCGCCTGATCACTGGCCAGACGCAGTGCCTGGCCGTGGATATCGTCGATGGCGCGAGCCAGCTGGCCGATCTCCTCCTCGGAGCGGATCGGCATCGGCTCCAGCGGCACCTCTTCCGGCGAGGCGCCGGTACGCAGTTGCGCTACCTCGTCGGGCAGATCGCTCTCGGCCACGCGCAGCGCCGCCAGGCGCAGCCGGTGCAGCGGCACGATCATCGACCGCGCCACGAACACCGCCAGCAGCAGCGCCGCGAGAATCGTCAGCAGCACGACGATCGAATAGACGACCGCGTCGGACAGGGCCTTATCGGCCAGGCCGCGCACCCCGTCGTCGATCGCCCCGGTGGCCTCGCTGATCAGTTTGTCGGTGGTGGCCGTGCTGTCCAGCAGCGATTGCCGGGCCTCGCCCAGCGGCAGGCGGCCCGCCTGCGCCTCCGGGGTCTGCAGCAGACCCGCGCGGTAGTCGATGCCCTGGCGCAGCACCGTGATATCCGGGTCCTCGCCGTTGTAGCGCTGGCTCAGGATGTTCAGCTGCTGGCGCTCGGTGTTGGTCGCGGTCAGGTAGGCCTGCTCACCGGACTCCTGGTTACGCAGCAGTTCGGCCGCCGCGGTGATCTCACCGACCATGGTGGCCCGCAGGTTCAGCGCGTCCGCCAGACGCAGTTTGTCCGCGTCGATGGACGAGTCGCTGACCTCGCTCAGAATGGATTCGACCGCACGGACACCGGAGTTACGCGCGGACTCGAGAACGGCCACCGCGTCGTCCGGCGGCAGATTCGACGGCGCCGTGCCTCCGGCACGTACACCCTTTGCCTGATCGATCATCTCCGACAACGCCTGGTGGGCGGCGGGTACGTCGTCGAGATCGCCGAGCGCGGACTCGGCCGCCGCGATCGTGCCGTCCAGAGCGGTCAGGTTGTCCTCGGTGACCAGCGACCGGCCCGGGGCGATGGAAATGGCCTGCGAGCCGGCGACCGTCGACGTGGCGGAACTCAAATCGATGACGGCGGGTACGAGGCTGACGTTCTCGGAAGCCGAGCCCAGCCGGTTCGCCTCACCCCACTCCGCCGATATCCTGGACACGCCGAGTCCGACCGCGACCGCCAACGGCACGGCCAGCACGGCCGTAACCTTCCAGCGAAGGTCCCAGTTACTCAGCGCCCAGCGCTTCGTGCCGGACCTAGCGGCGTCACGCATTCCCACTCACTTTCCAACCTGGCCCCAGCCATGCACCATCAGCGAAACTCCACACTCGCATAGTGGCTCGACGGGTGGAGCTGCCCGTGGGTCGCGGCTGGCCGAGAAATTGCGTCTACGACGGACCGAATTTGTGTCATCAGATTCTAACGGATCAATAACTTCTTGGTGTACTCAGCCCGGGTTCGCGCACATTGACCAGCCGGTTACAGGCATAAGCCATGGTCGCGACACCCGACTGGGGGTCGCGTGAAGTCTGCCACAATCGTGCTGATCTATCGAGGCGGGGATTGCGGCGAGCTAGGGAGCACGGGTGAACGCGAGGAACGAGTATCGACCGGTCTATCAGACCAGCCTGGTCGATCCGGCCGAGTTCTGGTCCCGCGCGGCATCCGCGATCGACTGGGATATACCCCCCGAGAAGGCGATCGACACCGACCGCAAGACATCGCGCTGGTTTCCCGATGCTCGACTCAATACCTGCTACAACGCGCTGGACCGCCATGTGGCGGCCGGACTGGCCGAGCAACCGGCGCTGATCTACGAATCCGCGATGACCGCCGGCAGCCGGACCTACAGCTACGCGGAACTGCTCGAAGAGGTCGCCCGCTGCGCCGGGGCGATGCGAGATCTCGGCGTAACCGTCGGTGACCGGGTGGTGATCTACCTGCCGATGATTCCCGAGGCGGTGGTCGCGATGCTGGCCTGCGCCCGGATCGGGGCGGTGCACTCGGTGGTGTTCGGCGGTTTCGCCGCACCCGAACTGGCAGCCCGCATCGACGACGCCGAACCGGTGCTGATCGTCACCGCCTCGGGCGGACTGGAACCCGGTCGCACGATCGAATACCCGCCGATCGTGCGGCGCGCGCTCGAACTGACCGAAAGCCGGGCGCCCCGCGCCGTCCTGGTGAAACGCCGCGCCGAATTCGCCCCCGGCGAACCGGAATCCGGCACCGGCGACGCCGTGCGCTGGACGGACTGGGACCAGGCCGTATCCGGTGCCGACCACGCCGCACCCGTCTCCGTGGCGGCCACCGACCCGCTGTACGTGCTCTACACCTCGGGTACCACCGGTAAACCGAAAGGCGTGGTCCGCGACAACGGCGGGCACGCGGTCGCACTCACCTGGTCCATGCGCAACATCTACGACGTCGGACCGGGCCGGGTGATCTGGGCGGCCTCCGATGTGGGCTGGGTGGTCGGCCACTCCTACATCGTCTACGCGCCATTGCTGGCGGGCGCCACCACACTGCTCTACGAAGGCAAACCGGTCGGCACCCCCGACGCCGGCGCCTTCTGGCGGGTGGTCGCGAAACATCAGGTGAACGCGCTGTTCACCGCCCCCACGGCACTCCGGGCCATCCGCCGCGCCGACCCCTCGGCGACCATGGCCCGCGAACACGATCTCACCTCACTGCAGGCGCTGTTCTGCGCCGGTGAACGGCTCGATCCGGCCACCTACCACTGGGCGGCGGAAACCCTGCTGGACGGCCGCGACGACTGCCCGGTGGTCGACCACTGGTGGCAGACCGAGACCGGCTGGCCGATCTGCGCCAACCCGCTCGGACTGCAGCGGCTGCCGATCAAACCCGGGTCGGCGTCGGTGCCGGTTCCGGGCTATCGGCTACGTGTACTGGATTCCTCCGGCAACCCGGTCGCGGCCGGTACCGAGGGCACCATCGTCATCGGCCTCCCGCTACCGCCCGGTGCGCTCACCGGACTATGGCACGACGAAGAACGGTACAAACGTTCATATCTTTCGGCCTATCCCGGCCATTTCCTCACCGGCGACTCCGGCTATTTCGATGAGGACGGATACCTTTTCGTCCTCGGACGCAGTGACGACGTGATCAATATGGCCGGACACCGCCTTTCCGCCGGCAGTATCGAAGCCGCCGTCGCCGGGCACGAAGCCGTCGCCGAATGCGCGGTGATCGGACTTCCCGATGAGCTCAAAGGACAACGGCCCATCGCTTACGTCGTACTCAAATCCGATGCCGTGATCGATATCGAAACTCTGCGTGAAGAATTGAGTGCACGAGTCCGCACCCAGATCGGCCCGATCGCCGGACTCCACGACGCCGTGGTGGTCCCGGCGCTGCCCAAGACCCGCTCCGGCAAAATCCTGAGAAAGACCCTCCGGCAGATGACGGCGGGCGAAAACTACGAAACTCCCTCCACCATCGAAGATCCCACTGTCCTCGAACAACTCGCCAGGATCGTCCGGCACCCGCAAGACACAAACTCCTCTTAAGAAAATCTCAGAGATCGGCCAACACCGGCCAATACGGTCTGAGGAGTCCGCGAGCCGAACACGGCTCGACACGACACCGTAGGAGGCAGTAATCCCCATGGCACTCTCCACGACCCGCAAGCGCGGCACCTTCGGCCTCACCGCCCTCACCCTCGGCGCGGCGGCCGCGGCATTCCTCAGCCCCGCCGTCGCCTCGGCGGGCCCACTGGAAATGGCCGAACCACTGCTGACCAGCGAATGCTCCTTCGCCCAGGTCGACGCCGCCCTCCACGACCAGGCCCCCGAACTGGCGACGATGCTGGACAACAACCCCGACCTCAAGTCCCAGCTGCAAACGAAGTTCGACCAGCCCGTCGAACAACGCCGCGCCGAACTACAGCAGTACATCGAACAGAACCCGCAAGCCGCCCAGCAGGCCCAGAACGACCCCCGCTCCCAGCAGCTCCAGGCCACCCTCCAGCGCGTAGCAGATACCTGCCAGAGCTACTGAATTATTGGCGCGCTGGCGCGCGCGGGGTTCGGCCCCCTGAGCGTCTGCTGTCAGCGCTCGAGACTCGTGGCTTCGCCACATGCGCTTCGAGCACTG
>NZ_JBEZYU010000010.1:0-138663 GCF_040638875.1 Nocardia sp. NPDC024068
GATCTCTCGTTTTGTCCGGATGGTCGCTATCTGTCCTGGGTGGGGCCCGCCCGGTTCTGGAGCGACCAGAGGGAGGGAGCGCAGCGACTGACCGGCGGGAGTGAAGAACCGGGTTAATAGGGCCCCACCCTCGAGGCGCGGAGCGCCTCCAAAATTACAGCCCCACCCTCGAGCGGCGGAGCCGCTCCAAAACTACAGCGCCGTCATGGATACAGTATCCGGGTGCGGCTGGCTACCTGGAATGTCAATTCGATCCGCTCTCGGCAGGACCGGGTGCTGGCGTGGCTGGATCGTCAGGATATCGATGTGGTGGCGCTGCAGGAGACCAAGTGCCGTGATGACCAGTTCCCGTTCGAGCGGTTCGCCGAGGCGGGTTACGAGGTCGCGCATGTGGGTTTGAATCAGTGGAACGGGGTGGCGATCGCGTCCCGGGTGGGGCTCGAGGATGTGGAGGTCGGGTTCCCCGGGCAGCCGGGTTTCGACCGCGATGCCGCCGATACCCTGATCACCACGCCCACCGTGGAGGCGCGGGCGCTGGGAGCGACCTGTGGCGGGGTCCGGGTGTGGAGCCTGTATGTGCCCAATGGGCGTTCGCTGGCCGATCCGCATTACGAGTACAAGCTGGAGTGGCTGGCCGCGTTGCGCGGTAACGCCGCCCGCTGGCTGGCCGACGACCCGGAGGCCGGGATCGCCCTCGTGGGGGATTGGAATATCGCACCCACCGACGACGACGTCTGGTCGCGGGAGTTCTTCGACGGCAGGACCCATGTCTCGGAGCCGGAGCGCGAGGCTTTCCGCGCGATCACCGAGACCGGTTTCGCCGATGTGATGCGCCCGTTCGCCCCGGGCCCCGGCGTCTACACGTATTGGGATTACACCCAGCTGCGGTTTCCGCGCAAAGAGGGTATGCGGATCGATTTCGTGCTCGCCTCACCGGCGCTGTCGGCCACGGTCGTCGACGCGGGGGTGGACCGGGAGGAACGCAAGGGCAAGGGCGCCAGCGATCACGCGCCGGTGATCGCCGAATTCGGTATCGGCACCGGCGAGGGCTGAGGCCGGATCAGGTCCAGTCCGCGAGGGGGTCGGTGGCCAGGAAGACCCCGAGTGGTTCCGGGATCTCGATATCGGTGCCGAAAGGGACGGTGACCTTGGTGGCGTATCGCCCGTCTTCGGGTTCGCTGTACACGCTGACCTCGGCCGCGCCGCGGTCGATGAGGAAGTACAGCGGGATGCCCGTCGCCGCGTAGAGGAACGGTTTGTCGAGCCGGTCCCGTAGTTCGGTGTGCTGGGCGCGTGAGGTGATCTCGATCGTCATGAACACCGGCTGCGGATCCGACCATTCGCCTTCACCCGCGAATGCCGACGCGGGCGCGAGTATCGCGTCCGGCCGTACCCGGCTACCGCCGCCGCGCCCGGCCCGCAGGCCCCGATCGGCGAACAGCCACAGCTCGGATCGGCGGGGCACCAGGAAGCGGGCCAGCCACTGCACGACCCGGCTGTGATTGACGTCCGGTCGCGATTTCGCCGCCAGCAGACCGTTCAAGTACTCCAGCCGCAACCCTTCGGAAATCCGCTGCGCCGCGGCGTCGAGTTCCTCGAACTCGTCCACGGTCATCAGCGATCCATGCGAGAGCGTCACCGTTAGACCCTATCGCCCGCCGGGTCCCGGGCCGTACCGGAACACCCGTACCGGGTGTATCTCGTGTGCCACGGGTCCGCGGTGGTTACGGGCGGCCGTTTTCTCGTCTCCCGGCGGGCCGGATTCCGGGCGGGTAGGGTCGGCGGCGGAAATCTCACGAACGAAAATTCCACAAGCAACGGGGGCTCGCACCAGCGGGCTGAGAGGACGGCTAGCCCATTCCGGGCGTTCAGGGCCGTCGACCGTATGAACCTGACCGGGTAATGCCGGCGTAGGGAGGCAAGTATGACGAGCACATCTGTCGATTCCGTGACCACGGGTCCGATCGTGGGCAGCGTCAAGCACTATCGGGAGGCGGACGGTCTGCGCATTCCGGTGCGCCGGATCGACCTCACCAACGGCGACCATTTCGACGTGTACGACACCTCGGGGCCGTACACCGACGAGTCCGCGGCCATCGATCTGGAGGCCGGTCTGCCCGCGTTACGTGACGGCTGGCAGAAACCGGATCTTCCCGGGCCGCGCACCCAGTTGGCGTGGGCGCGGGCGGGGGTGGTCACCGGGGAGATGCGTTTCATCGCCGCGCGGGAAGGGGTGGAGCCGGAGTTGGTGCGGGCGGAGGTCGCCGCGGGGCGCGCGGTGATTCCGGCCAACCACCGGCACCCCGAATTGGAACCGACCGTCATCGGCAAGAAGTTCCTGGTGAAGATCAACGCCAATATCGGTAATTCGGCGGTGTCGTCGTCGATCGCCGAGGAGGTCGAGAAGATGGTGTGGGCCACCCGGTGGGGCGCCGACACCATCATGGATCTGTCCACCGGTAAGAACATCCACGAGACCCGGGAGTGGATTCTGCGCAATTCGCCCGTCCCGGTGGGGACGGTACCGATCTATCAGGCGCTGGAGAAGGTGAACGGTGATCCGACCGCCCTCACCTGGGAGCTGTACCGGGACACCGTGATCGAGCAGTGCGAGCAGGGTGTCGACTATATGACCGTGCACGCGGGTGTCCTGCTGCGGTACGTGCCGCTCACCGCCAAACGTGTCACCGGGATCGTGTCGCGGGGCGGTTCGATCATGGCGGCGTGGTGCCTGGCGCATCACCGGGAATCGTTCCTGTACACGCATTTCGAGGAACTCTGCGAGATCCTGGCCCGCTACGACGTGACGTTCTCGCTCGGCGACGGCCTACGGCCCGGGTCGATCGCCGACGCCAACGACGAGGCGCAGTTCGCCGAACTGCGCACCCTCGGTGAGCTGACGAAGATCGCCAAATCGCACGGGGTGCAGGTGATGATCGAGGGTCCGGGTCATGTGCCGATGCACAAGATCGTGGAGAACGTGCGGCTGGAGGAGGAACTGTGCGAGGAGGCGCCGTTCTATACGCTCGGGCCGCTGGCCACCGATATCGCCCCCGCCTACGACCACATCACCTCGGCCATCGGTGCGGCGATGATCGCCCAGGCCGGTACCGCGATGCTGTGTTACGTCACCCCGAAGGAACATCTCGGCCTGCCGAACCGTGACGATGTGAAAACCGGTGTGATCACCTACAAGATCGCCGCGCATGCCGCCGACCTGGCCAAGGGTCATCCGCACGCGCAACGGCGGGACGACGAATTGTCCAAGGCGCGTTTCGAGTTCCGCTGGCACGACCAGTTCGCGCTGTCCCTCGATCCGGACACCGCCCGGGAGTACCACGACGAGACACTGCCCGCGGAACCGGCGAAAACGGCGCATTTCTGCTCGATGTGCGGTCCGAAGTTCTGCTCGATGCGGATCTCGGCCGATGTGCGCGAATACGCCGAACGCCACAACCTGACCGATGTCGAAGCCATCGAAGCGGGGATGGCGGAGAAGTCGTCGCAGTTCGCCGAGTCGGGCAAAGCGGTGTATC
Organism: Nocardia sp. NPDC024068; assembly: GCF_040638875.1. Classification (NCBI taxonomy): domain Bacteria; kingdom Bacillati; phylum Actinomycetota; class Actinomycetes; order Mycobacteriales; family Nocardiaceae; genus Nocardia; species Nocardia sp. NPDC024068. The sequence goes on from NZ_JBEZYU010000010.1 coordinate 3,537, forward strand.
TCCCGATCGTCTCGTAGCCGATCGTCTCGTAGCCGATCGCGGGCGGCCCGTACGCGGCGGGCCGCCCGTGCGGGCGTGCCCGCCCGGGTCGGCGCTCTCCGTCACCGCGTGCGGCCCGGTTCAGTGGGAGATACCGGGCGCCTTGTGCACGTAGGTGCGGTCGGTTACCTGATCGAGCAGGAATTCCGCGATATCGGCGCGGGCGATCTTCAGGTCGAGGCCGGTCTCGTCACCGCCGAACCCGCGCCGGTAGGTGCCGGTACGGGGGCCGTCGGTGAAGGCGCTGGGCCGCACGATGGTCCAGTCGAGGTCGCTGGCGCGCACATAGGTTTCCTGCTGCTGATGGTCGGCGTAGGCCGGGCGCAGCAGCAGGCCGAACATGATGTATTTCCACAGGAAGTTCAGGTTGGCCCGGCTGTCGCCGGCGCCGAGGGTCGACTGGCAGATCAGCCGCTTCACTCCCGCCCGGTTCATCGCCTCGATCACCGCGCGGGTGCCCTCGGCCCGCACCACCCCTTTGCGGCCGTTGCCGAGTGCGATCACCACCGCGTCGCTGCCGAGGATCGCTCGTTCGACGGCGGCCGGATCGAGCACATCACCTTCCACCACGCGCAAACCGTTGTGTGTCCGGTCGATCCGGCTCGCGTCCCGGGTGAGCGCGGTGACCTCGTATCCGCGCTCCAGCGCCTGTTCCACCACATGCCGTCCGACCGTTCCGGTGGCTCCGAAGACCGTGATTCGCATAACTGCTCCTGACTCTCGAAAGCTGCTGTCTGCTGGCTGAATCCAGTACATCAACGCGCAGCGCGACAGAACATCGCTCGAACTCTCGAGGACATAAGCGAGCGTCTACGGGCGGGGCCCGGGATCGTTCACCCGGGCCCCGCTGGTGGCCGCAGCGCCCGGATCGTCGCCTCGTCGGCCGGATAGAAGGCTTCGATATGCAGTTCGTCGACCGTCACATCGGTGGCCGACATCGCCTGCGCGGTGATGCTGAAGAAGGAGAGCTCCACGTCCCCCACCCGCAGTCGCAACGGAATCACCACATCGGCGCGCGCGGAGGCGCCGTCGTCGCGGTGGGGATAGGCCGAGACCTCGTCCAGCAGTGTCTTCAGCCGCTGGTCACCGGTGGTTTCATAGCGGCTGCGGACCTGGCCGAGCAGGTGCCCACGCCACTGGGCGAGATTGCGGATCCGGGGTGCGAGACCGTCCGGATGCAGGGAGATACGGATGGCGTTGACCGGCGGCTCCAGCAGCTCCGGCGCACAGCCCTCGAGCAGCACATCGGTGGCGGTATTGCGGTCGACCACATCCCACCAGCGGTCCAGGACCAGCGCCGGATGCGGCAGATGGGCGTCCAGCAGCACCCGGAAGGCATCCATCACCGCGCGCAGTTCCGGCGCGTTCACATCGCGCTGACCGTAGCCCGGCGCGAACCCGGCCGACAGCAGTAGTTCGTTGCGTTCCCGCAACGGCACGTCGAGATGACCGGCCAGCCGTTCGAGCATTTCCCGGGTGGGCCGTGACCGGCCGGTTTCCAGGAAGCTGAGATGCCGCGTCGACACCTCGGCCTGCGCGGCGAGCTGTAGCTGACTCATCCGGCGCCGCTCCCGCCACGACCGCAGCAGGCCGCCGACCGAGGGTTCGGTCTCCATCGTCACCATCGATCCAGCCTATCCATCGCGGTAAGCGATCCCATTACCTCTCGGGTAATCGCCGGTTCGCCCGAACCCGGAGATGCTGTGTGCATCGAGTTCACAACCCGAGAGGAAATCCGATGAGCGACACCGTCACCGCATACCTGGAGACCTGGAACACCACCGACGCCGCGGCGCGTACCGCGCTACTGGCCCGGCACTGGACCCCCGGTGCCACCTATACCGACCCGCTCGCCGAGGCCGTGGGCGCCGAGGCGATCGGCGCCACCATCGGCGCGATCCACGACCAGTTTCCGGGTTTCGTATTCACGCAGGTCGGCGAACCCGACGCCCACCACCGCCAGATCCGGTTCCAATGGGGTCTGGGCCCGGCCGGAGCCGAGCCCGTGATCATCGGCTTCGACGTGGTCGTCACCGACGACCGGGGCCGTATCGAGACGGTGCTGGGCTTCCTGGACAAGGTCCCGGGCTGAGACCGGAGGCCGGTGGGCCGCGTCCGCTCAGCCGGAGTCGAGCCCGCGCAGCCGGGCGTTGAGGTAGCGCTGCTCGGGCAGGCTCGCGGTGAGCGCCGCCGCCCGCCGGTAGTTCTCCGCGGCCTCCGGTGCCCGGCCGGCCATCTCGAACAGATGCGCCCGGACCGCGTACAGCCGGTGACGGCGGCGCATCGCGGACTCACCGAGCAGCGGCTCGGTGAGCCGCAGCCCCAGTTCGGGCCCGCCGGCGTCCGCTCGTCGACATCCAGGCCGGTGATTTCCCGGGAAGATCAGGCCCGGCCGAGAGCGAGGGTGACATTGTGGCCGCCGAACCCGAACGAGTTCGTCAGCGCGTAGTCGATGCGCTGCGTGCGGGGAACCCCGTGGACGATATCCAGGTCGGCGTCGGGGTTGTCCAGGTTGAGGGTCGGCGGCACCATCTGTTCGCGCAGTGTGAGGGCGGTGAGGATCGTTTCGAGCGCGCCGACCGCGCCGATGGAATGCCCCAGTGCCGATTTCGGGGCGTAGACCGAGGCGTCCGGGGTGACCGCGCCGATGGCGGCCGCTTCGGACGCGTCGCCGATCGAGGTCGAGGTGGCGTGCGCGTTCACATGCTGGATATCGGCGGGCTCCAGCCCCGCGGTGGCGATCGCCTTACGCATGGCGCGTGCGGCGCCGGCGCCGGCGGGATCGGACGCGACGATGTGGTACGCGTCGGAGGTGATACCCGCGCCGAGCACGCGCGCGTGGATCCGGGCACCGCGGGCGCGGGCGTGCCGCTCCGATTCGAGGATAACCAGTGCCCCGGCCTCACCGAACACGAACCCGTCCCGGTCGCGGTCGAACGGCCGGGAAGCCGCGGCGGGTGCGTCGTTACGCGTGCTCATGGCCCGCATCATGGCGAAGCTCGCGATCGGCACCGCGTGAATATGCCCCTCGACGCCACCGGCCACCACCACATCCGCCTCGCCGGTGACGATCAGCCGCCAGGCGTGCGCGATGGCCTCGGTCCCGGACGAGCAGGCCGATACCGGCGCGAAAACACCCGCTTTCGCCCCGATTTCGAGGCTCACCGCCGCGGCCGGCCCGTTGGGCATGACCATCGGGACCGACATGGGCGACACCTTGCGGTATCCCCCGGCGCGCATGGCGTCCACGGCATCGATCAGTGCGTCGCCCCCGCCGAGCCCGGTACCGATGACGACCGCGAGCCGTTCGCCGTCGACCTCCGGCTCATCCGCCGCCCGCCATACCCGCCGCCCCAGCACCAGGGCGAGTTGCTCCACATAGGAGTGCCGGCGCTGTTCGACCCGGGTGAGTCCGGCACCGGGATGTGCCGTGAGCTTGCCGCCGATACGGACCGGGAGGTCGTATTCGGTGACGAAATCGTCGTCGAGGGTGGTGATTCCGGAGTGCCCGGACAGCAGGCGGGCCCAGGTTTCGTCCATATCGTCGGCGAGTGAGGTGGCGGCCGCGTAGGCGGTCATCACCACCTGGCCCGCGGCGGGTCGAGTTTCTGTAGCGATCGGTACAGTCACGATGTCCATGAATACCTGTACCGTTCGCTACAGTCAACCCATGGCCCGCCCCCTCGACCACGCCAAACGCGCCGAACTACTCGACGCGGTGGTGCGCTATATCGCCGAACACGGCCTCGCGGACCTGTCCCTGCGCCCCTTGGCCGCCGCACTCGGCACCAGCTCACGCATGCTGATCTACTACTTCGGCACCAAGGAAGAGCTCCTCGTCCAGGCCCTGTCCACCCACCGGCCCGACCTGACCGCCGTATTCGCCGGGGTCGGCGACACCGCGGCGCTGCGGGAGCGATTGTGGGGCTTCTGGAGGTCGAACACCTCCGGCCCCGACGCCGCGAGCGTCACGGTGATGCTGCAGGTGCTGGGCGCGGCCTGCGCCCCGCACGGCCCCTACATCCGCTACGCGGACGAAGCGATAGCGGACTTCATCTCCACCCTGACCGGAGAACTGCGCAAACTGGAGACCGACGACCCCGACATAGTCGCCACGCTGCTGGTTTCCGGACTCCGCGGGATCCTCCAGGACCGCACGATCACCCGCGATATCGAACGCACCGACCGCGCGGCCCGGCGTCTGATCGAACAGTCCCTACCCTGAGAAAACCGCCGCACGGATATCGCGCTCGGCACAACCCGCGGCCCGAGTCGGCGACGCGGTCCCGGCCGGTAGCCGGGTACCGGCGGCATCGGAAACGCGGCCACCCCGGCAGTGAGCGGCGGACCCGCAGCGGGCTGCTCCGTGCGAGGAACCCGGCACATACAGTTGTGCCGTGAATCTCTTGCCGTTGACCCCCACCGGACAGACCCCGCCCCGGGTCCTCACCATCGCCGGAACCGATTCCGGGGGCGGCGCCGGAATCCAGGCCGATACCCGGACCATGGCGCTGTGCGGAGTGCACGCCCTGGTGGCCGTAGCGGCGGTGACCGTGCAGAACTCCGTCGGGGTCAGCGGGTTCCATGAGATCCCACCGCAGGTGGTGGCCGATCAGGTGCGCTGTGTGGCCGAGGATATCGGGGTGGGGGCCGCGAAAACCGGGATGCTCGCGTCCAGCGGCATCATCGAGGCGGTGGCGGCTGTGTGCCGTGAGGTGGGGATCGGCCGCGATACCGGGACCCCGCTGGTCGTCGACCCGGTGGCCGCGTCCATGCACGGCGATCCGCTCCTGCACACCGAGGCCCTCGACGCCGTCCGCTACACACTGTTCCCGCTGGCCACCATCGTCACCCCGAATCTCGACGAGGTGCGGCTGCTCACCGGCGTGACGGTCACCGACCCCGACTCCGCACGCACCGCCGCCGAGGCCCTGCACGCACTCGGACCGCAGTGGGTGGTGGTCAAGGGCGGCCACCTGCGGACCTCCCCGTCCAGCACGGACCTGCTGTTCGACGGCGAACGCTTCCTCGAATTCGAGGCCGGCCGCATCGCCACCGGCAACGACCACGGCGGCGGCGACACCCTCGCCGCCGCCCTCGCCTGCGCCCTGGCACACGGATACACGGTCCCCGAGGCATTCGAGTTCGCCAAGGAGTGGACCCGCCGCTGCCTCGAAGCCTCCTACGACCTGGGCAAAGGCCACGGCCCGGTATCCCCCCTATGGCGCCTGTCCTAACCCGCACCTGTCATACCCCCCGCGCATACTCGACGTCATTACGCGCCACCGCCACCACAACGACGTGGGGATGAGAACACCGTAGTTCGCGTGGCGCGTAATCGTTCGGCTCCGAGAGCGGGGCCATCACACAGCAGGTTCACAGGTTGGCTGGAGCCGGGCCCCAGCGGGCGGGCCGAATCTGGTCATCATGACCCAGACCGTGACCGCCGCCGGACCGGTGGAATCCACGGACGCCGCCTCGCCGCCACCCGTGCTCGATGTGGTCGTTCCCGTGTACAACGAAGAGACCGATCTCGGCGTGTGTGTGCGCCGATTGCACGACTATCTGAGGGACGGGTTCCCGTTTCCCGCCCGGATCACCATCGCCGACAACGCCAGCACCGATGCCACGCTCGCGGTGGCCGAAGTGCTCGCCGCCGAACTCGACGGTGTGCGGGTGGTGCATCTGGATGCCAAGGGCCGGGGGCGGGCGTTGCGGGCGGTGTGGCTGGAGTCGGATGCCCAGGTCGTCGCGTATATGGATGTCGATCTGTCCACCGACCTCAACGCCCTGCTTCCGTTGATCGCGCCGCTGGTTTCGGGCCATTCCGATCTGGCGATCGGTTCCCGGCTGACCGCGGCGTCGCGGGTGGTGCGGGGACCGAAACGCGAGGTCATCTCCCGCGGCTACAACCTGTTGCTGAAGGCTTCGCTGCGGGCTCGTTTCTCCGATGCCCAGTGTGGTTTCAAGGCGATCCGCACCGATGTCGCGCGCAAATTGCTGCCGCTGGTGCAGGACGGGGAGTGGTTCTTCGATACCGAATTGCTGGTGATCGCCGAGCGCGCGGGTCTGCGGATCCACGAGGTTCCGGTGGATTGGATCGACGATCCGGACAGCCGGGTCGATATCGTCGATACCGCCTGTAAGGATCTGCGGGGCATCTGGCGGCTGGGCCGCGCGCTGGCCGCCGGTACGCTGCCGGTGGCCGAGCTGCGGCACGCGGTGGGCCGGGAGCCGCTGCTGCCGGGCGTGCCGCTGGGGATGGTGGGTCAGTTGATCCGCTTCGCGGCAGTCGGCGTCGCCTCCACCCTCGCCTACATGCTGCTGTATGTGCTGTTGCAGCCGTGGGCCGGTGCCCAGGCCGCGAATTTCGGAGCCCTGCTGGTGACGGCGGTGGCCAATACCGCCGCCAACCGCGCCTTCACTTTCGGGGTACGCGGGCAGCGCGGGATCGCGTCGCATCATTTCCAGGGGCTGCTGATTTTCGGATTCGGCCTGCTGGTCACCAGCGGTTCGCTGTTCGCCCTGCATCGCTGGGCGCCGGGCGCACCGGTGCAGCTGGAGTTGTTCGTCCTGGTCGTGGCCAACCTGATCGCCACCCTGATGCGGTTCGTGGGACTGCGCTGGGTGTTCCGGGAGGCCGGCCGTCCCGGCCTCGACACCGAGGAGACCCGATGACCCTCACCATGAATCCGCCCGCCGCCCCGGCACCGGATACCGCCCGGTCGCGGCCCGGGGTTCCGCGTTGGGAGTATCCCGCCCTGGCAGCGTTGCTGCTGGCCACCCTGCTGTCCTATCTCTACAACCTCGGCGCCAACGGCTGGGCCAACTCGTTCTATTCCGCTGCCGTGCAGGCGGGTTCGGTGTCGTGGAAGGCGTTCTTCTTCGGCTCCTCCGATGCCGGGAATTCGATCACCGTGGACAAACCGCCCGCTTCGCTGTGGGTGATGGAGTTGTCGGTCCGTATTTTCGGGTTGAGTAGCTGGAGCATGCTCGTCCCACAGGTGCTGCTGGCCGTGGCGACGGTGGCTCTGCTGTGGGCGACCGTGCGACGGTCCTTCGGGCCCGCCGCCGGCCTGCTGGCCGGTCTGGCCCTGGCCGTGACACCGGTGTTCGCGTTGATGTTCCGGTTCAACAACCCCGATGCGCTGCTGGTGTTCCTGATGGTCGCGGCGGTGTGGGCGATGATGCGCGCGCTCGGCGACGGCCGCTGGCGCTGGCTGGTGCTCACCGGCGCCTTGATCGGTTTCGGCTTCTTGGCCAAGCAGTTGCAGGTGATGGTGATCGTGCCGGTGCTGGCGCTGGTCTATCTGTTCGCGGGCCCGCCGAAACTGGGAAAACGCATCGCGCAACTCTGCGCGGCGGGTGCCGCGATGTTGGTCGCCGCGGGCTGGTGGCTGCTGGCGGTGGAGCTGTGGCCGGCCGACTCCCGCCCGTATATCGGTGGTTCGCAGAACAATTCGATTATCGAACTGACCCTCGGCTACAACGGGCTCGGCCGGTTGAACGGTCACGAGACCGGCAGTGTCGGCCCCGGTGGGGAGCTGCCGCCGGGCGGTAACGGAATGTGGGGGCAGACCGGGATCACCCGCATGTTCGATCAGATGCAGGGCGGCCAGATCGCCTGGCTGATTCCGGCCGCGCTCGTCGCGCTGGTGGCGGGACTGCTGCTGCGCGGCCGGGCCGCACGCACCGACGGCCCCCGCGCCCAGGCGCTGCTGTGGGGCGGCTGGCTGCTGGTGACCGGGCTGGTGTTCAGCTTCATGGCCGGGATCTTCCACCAGTACTACACGGTGGCGTTGGCGCCGGCGATCGCCGCGCTGGTGGGTATCGGCGGGGTGCTGTACTGGCGCAACCGGTCCCGTTGGTGGGTGCGCCTGCTCGCCGCCGTGGCGGTGGGCCTGACCACCGCGACGGCGTGGATGCTGCTGTCACGTACCGCGGATTTCGTACCGTGGCTGCGCTGGACGATCCTGGTGACCGGTATCGTCGCGACCCTCGCGCTGCTGGTCCGGCTACCGGGCCGGGCCGCCGTCGCAGCGGCGGCGCTGGCCGGGGTCGTCGCTCTGAGCGGGCCGGTCGCCTATACGGTCGATACCTTGAACTCGTCCCACAACAGCCCCATCCCGACCGCAGGGCCCGGTGACGGAATGTTCGGCGGGATGCGTCCGCCCGGGATGCGCGGCGGCGCTCCCGGCATGGACGGCGGCCCCGGCGGTATGCCCGGTGGGGACGGAAATCAGGGCGCCGCATCCGGTATGGGTCCGGGCGGTATGCCCGGAACGGATGGCCGTGGTACGCCGGGCGCCAACGGTCGGGATGCCGTGCCCGGGTCCGATGGTATGCCCGCGATGCCGGACGACGGGACGGCTGCCGGCGACGGCGCGACCGGTGCCGCCGGTCAGAACGGCCGCCGTGGCGGTATGGGCGGGCCAGGCGGCGGAGTGATGGGCGCCAGCCGCCCCAGCGACGCCCTGGTCGCGCTGCTGACGGACAACGGCGACGCCTACACCTGGGCCGCCGCCACCATCGCCTCCAACAGCGCCGCCGGATATCAGCTGGCGACCGAGTTGCCGGTGATGCCGATCGGCGGGTTCAACGGCAGCGACCCCTCGCCCACGCTGGAGCAGTTCCAGCAGTACGTCGAGTCGGGGCAGATCCACTACTTCCTCGGCGGCAGCGGCGACGGACCCGGCGGGCGGCAGGCCACCACCTCCGCCATCACCGAATGGATCCAGCAGAACTTCACCTCGAAAGATGTGGACGGGGTGACCGTCTACGACCTGACGGCGCCGAAGTAATCCGCACTCGGAAAAGCCGACGGCTCGGACCGCTGTGGTCCGAGCCGTCGACTCGTTGCGCAGGGCGGGTCAGGCGAACACCTCGGTGAGGTCGCCGTAGAGACGCTGCTCGGTGAACAGGTTGTCCGCGTTCACCGTCGCGTACACCGCGCCCGGAATATCGACCTCTTTACCGTTCTTCAGCCAGTAGTGGATCCGGATCTCGAACACGACCTCGGTGATTCCGTCGACCGGCGGATGCGGCTCGATCCAGTGCACCACTTTGTGCTCGATCTTGTCGCACTGGTCCAGCACGAACTGGATGGAAGCGGTGGCGGTATCACGCCCGGTGACCGGCTCGGCATTGGCGAAGGTGAGTTTTACGTCGTCGGTCATCAGCGCGGCGGCGTCACCCAGTCGACCGGAGTCGATCAGTCCGTAGTATTCCTCCACTATTTTCCGAACGGACGACATCGTCTATCTCCTTGCTGAGTTTCCCAGGTAGAAAAGGTTTTTCGAATCGGGAGCCAAGGTTAGTGGACCTTTCGGCACCCCGCGCGGCCGAACGCGGAAGTTCATCCGACTGTGATCGCCCGCGGATCCCCTTCGCCGGCTGGTGTCCCGGGTATCGCGACGGCAGCCCGGACGGCGGCGGCCTCATGCTCCAGGAGCACATCGCCGCCCTGCGTGCTGACGATCGGGGTGTAGGGGTCGGGTTCGTACGGTTCCCCGAGCAGTTCCCGCAGCACCGCCACACCACAGAACGGGACGTAGTACGGGCTGTAACCCCCCTCCTGCACGAAGGCGATCTTCCCTTCGCACAGGTCGGCGGCGAGATCCAGCATCCGCCGCGTGAGTTGCGCGAACCCGGCGCTGGTGACCATCTGGCGGGCCAGCGGATCCATCATGCTCGCGTCGAATCCGGAGGCGACGATGATCAATTCGGGCCGGAACGCGCGCAGCGCCGGGAAAACCGCCTCCTCCAGCGCGTGCAGATACGCCGCGTCACCGCTGCCCGGCGGCAGCGGGATATTGATCGAATAACCCGCTCCGGCGCCGGAGCCGCGTTCTTCCCGGAACCCCGAATTCGGCGGAAAACACAGATGCTGGTGCAGCGACACGGTGAGCACCGAGGGGTCGCTGTACCAGATGTCCTGGGTGCCGTTGCCGTGATGCACGTCCCAGTCCACGATCGCGACCCGCTCCAGGCCCAGCACTTCCTTGGCATAGGCGGCGGCCACCGAGACATTGTTGAAAACGCAGAAGCCCATGCCGGATGCGCGGGTCGCGTGATGTCCGGGCGGGTTCACCAGGGCATACCCGGTATCAATCGTGCCCGCCACCACCTGTGAGACGAGCTGGATCGCCCCACCGGCCGACAACGCCGCGATCTCGTAGCCCCCTTTGCCGAACGGCGAACACCCGTCACCGGCGTCACCGCCCTTGGGCAGCAGACTCTCCGCCTTGATCCGCGCCAGATGCTCGGCGGTATGTACCCGCAGGATGTCGGTCTCGGTCGCCGGAAGCGCCCGCACCTCCCGCAACCGGTCGAGGAGGCCGGAGACCGCGACCAGTTCGTGGAAGCGGCGTTTGGTATCGGGATGGGCGAGATGATGGGCGATGGGCTGGAGGCCGCTGGTCGCGTCGGAGGGGAACAGACTCCCCGAACCGGTGTCGACCCATCCGTAGACGGTATTCCAGACGTAGCCGATGGTCATGGTCGAGCTCCTCATGTCGGCGACCCGAAAGGGCGCCGGACGGCAAATCTCGCGCAATCGAGCGATCGCGCGCGCTTATCGAGCCATAACCCCGGACACCCCGCAACCGGAGCGATGTCCACGACCGGTGGTCGCCGCGGCGATCGACCACGCTGTCGGGAGGGCGGCCGAGAGCCTGGCACATCTGCTCGCCGGCCAGTTCGGCCGGCTGCACGAGACAGGGTGGCGACTCCATCCGGCACCCACGTAAGAACCACCCCCACACGAACTGATTCAGCAGCATCGGGTCGTCCGGTACCGGTAGCGACCATCCCGCGACTACCCGGCTCGGGCACAGGAAAAAATCTGCAGCGGCAACAGTAGACATTCCCTACAAGGTGAGGTAACTTCTGTGTCGTTGGAAGCGCAAGAAGGATCCAGAAGGCACGGGAGATAACGAACTGCCCGTGATGGTAAGACCGGCGGGCGCGGCCACAGGACCAGCAGGTAAGACGGTCCTACCGCCCCCGGGACGTAAGTGAAGTTGCACGGAAAGAAGATGAAGTAACACAGTGAGGAGAAGGGAGGCGTTGCCCGTCGGGTTGCCCGTGAAGTTATATTGTCGGGCTGATCGCCGACGTTTCGGTTACATGTCGGAAGACGAAGTAATTCCCCCTTTCAGTGCCCCGGCGCCGCAGGCGCCGGGGCACTTCGGCGTATGGAGGCCGCGCGATTTCTGAACTCACGACCGCGAACGAGAAGTTCGACGATGACGACTACCCCGCCTACACCATGGGCCGGGCCGCCGACCTGCTCGGCACCACCCAAGCGTTCCTGCGCACCCTGGACGACGCGAAACTGATCACCCCGCAACGCTCTGCCGGCGGGCACCGCCGCTACTCCCGATACCAGCTGCGTATCGCCGCCCGCGCCCGCGAACTCGTCGACGCCGGCACCCCCTTGGAAGCAGCGTGCCGGATCATCATCCTCGAAGACCAACTCGCCGAAGCCCGCGAAATCAACGCCACCCTCACGCAGCCGGATTGAGTGGAACTCGCCGCCTCCCGGCTGCGAATCACCACCCGCCCGCCGGGGCGGCGTTCAGCGGTGCATCGGTGTCCGCCACCCCGCAATCGCACAGAGCAGATAGCGCGATCGCATCGGTGGTGCGGCCCGCTGAGTCATAGGCGATGGAGATTGCCGCGGGCGGTCAGGGCGTGCTGGACGGTGTGCCCGGTGCGGATTTCTTCGTGAACAGACCGATACCGAAGCCGAGCACCGTGATCCCGAACAAACAAAGCAGCAGGCCGCCGATCTTTGCCTCGGCGTCGGTGTCCGGACTGCGCGGGGAGTTCGATGAACCGGCGATGACAGCGGCCGGATCGACAATCGCCTGGATCCCGGCGGCCAGCACGGCGATCGCAAACAGGATCAGGACGATGCCGCCGGTGATGCGCCCGGCGGTACGGCGGGGTGGGATGGGATCCTGGGTGTTTTCGGAGGCGTCGGACGCTGACATGACCCGAAAATATCAGTACCCCGGCAGTTCTGCCGTCTTCGATTCGACGCGTGCACCGGCTCAGTCCTTCTTCAGGTGGAGTGAGAGGTAGTGGCCGAAGCCGGCGCGGCGCGCGAAGCGGACGGGTCGCCGTTGGTATTCGGTGAAGCCGAACTTGCGGTAGAGACCGAGCGCGGCCGCGTTCGTGTCCTTGATCTCGCGGAGGACGAACTCGTCGTAGCCGGGCAGAGCGACGATGTGCCGCATCAGTGCGGTACCCACCCCACGACCCTGGTGGGCGGGGACGGTGGCGACGAAAGCGATCTCGGCCAGCCCGTCTCGTGCCTCGTCGGGTGCGCCAAGGAACTGTGAGCGCACGACCGGGTAGCTGATGGTGCCGTGCAGGAGACCGAGGTGGCGGCGGAACTCCGGCAGCCGGGGTGCGAAGCACTCCTGATCGCCGGTGGTAACCGAGGCGATGGCCGCGGGTTCGCCGTCGGCAAGGGCCACGACGAAACGCTCCAGCAGCAGCATGTGCTCGAACGCCGCGGCCAATTTCTCCGGGTCGGAGGAGAAGAAGGCGAAGTCCTCGGCGAAGCCACGCACCAGCACCTCGGTGATCCGCCGGCGGTAACTCTCGCCCAGTTCGTCGCCGTGTTCGATCTCGATCATCCAGTTCGTCCTTCTGTCAGCAATGTGAGTACGACGTCGACGTCCGGGGCGGCGAACTCGGAGCCCAGGCCTACCCGGATCGAGGTGAGGCCGCCGAGCATCGCGAAGTAGCAGGTCGTAAGTTGTGCCGGATCACCGTGACCGAGCTCGCCGGCCGCCTGGCCTCGACGGATCAGGTCTTCGAAAGCGCGCCACATCGAGCGGTGGGCGCCGTGGAGTCGAGCGATCGATGCGCCCGGGGTACCGGCGGTGACGCCCTGGTTGATGACGATCATGAACTCCGCGGCGCCGTCGTCGGCGGTGAGACCCGACAGGTATCGGACGGTGAATTCCCGGATCGTCTCAACCGGACGACCTGGGCCGGACAGTTTCTCGGTCAGGGCGACGAGGCCGGTCAGCGCTTGGTCGAGCAGGTCGGCGTACAGCGCGTCTTTGGTCGGATAGTGACGGTAGATCGTGCCGATGCTGACGCCGGCTTCGTCCGCGATATCGCGGATGGCCGATGCGGCGTACCCGTGCCGGGCGAAAACGCGCACGGCCGCGGTCTGAACCGCGCTCCGTGTCGCCGCGGTCAGCGCCGCACTCTGCTCAGCGGTGCGTGCCACGCCTCTCCCATCTATATAATGAACGAATGTTCATTATATAGTACAGCGCGCGATACCCGCCCCGATGCTCCGAGCCCGCAGGGACATGCCGATTCCGGCGGCCGCGGAGGACAGAGCCGCAGTGCCGCGAGAGGCCCGTCGGCCCGAAGCGGGCAGTCCTTACTTCACGTGCAGAGTTCCTGTGACTCGGAGGGCTTCCGGGGACTACTTCCGAGGACGAGGTCGAGTTGCTGGTCGACGAGTTCGAGCGCCAGCCGGGACGTCCCGTGGCCTTGGATCATGCCCTGGGCTATCCCGGCGATGGATGCCGTGATGAGCTCGGCGATGAGATCGATTCGGTGCACCGGAGGTTCGAGATGGTCGGCTCGCACGAGCTGATCGGCGACAATGGAGACCAGCAGCCGCGCTGCCGTAAGCGTTTCCTCAGGGGTGATGCCTTGGCCGGTGACCGATCCCGTGCCGAACGCTCCGAGAACGATGGTCTCCTCCCGGCGCTGCTCGTCGAGGGGAAGTAGTTCGGTCAGCACTGCGCGAATAGCTTCGCGGGGCAGTACGTCCTCACCCAAAGCGGCCCAGCGCTGCGTGAATCGGGTACCGACGTTCTCCATGACCGACCGATGGGTCGCGAGGAGGAGGTCCTTCTTCGTGCCGCAGTAATACTGCACCAGGCTCACCGAAAAGCCCGCTTCGGCGGCGACCGATTGGAAGGTGACCGCCTCCAGGCCGCCGCGGACGATGAGTCGCCGCACCGCGCCGGTGATCTGCCGCCGCCTCAGTTCGTGGTCGACCAATCGTGGCACCGGCTCGCTCCTTGTCGGGATGTGCAGAACTTCCGGATTCATAGTATGCCTGTACTATTTAACATAGTATGCTCATACTATAAAAACTTGAAGGAGTGAGCTCATGCCGAAGATCGGGCGATTCACCAGCGAGGAGGCGAAAGCCGACTTTCTGCGTATCTACGACGCGTGGGCACAGCGGTGGCCGATCCCTTCGACCGTCGTTGACGTCGAAACGTCTTTCGGCACAACGCGTGTACGCAAGTCCGGAAGCGGGAAGGGTGCCCCGATCCTGCTGCTGCCCGGGACCTCGGGCAACGGCTTGGTGTGGCAGCGATTCATCGAGGATTTCGCGAGCGAGCGCGTGGTGTACACGCCGGACGTCATCGGATGGCCGGGACGCTGCGTACAGACCGCGCCCGTGCGCGACGGCGCCGACGTAGCGAAGTGGGTGGTCGAGACCCTCGACGGACTCGGTGAAGATCGAGTCCACCTGGCCGGCAATTCTCTGGGCGCCTGGATGGCCATCATGGTCGGGGTCTACCACTCCGACCGCCTGGCCAGCCTCACCATGTTCGAACCCGGCGGGGCCACCTTCGCCAAACCGAAATGGAGCCTGCTCCTCAAATTCCTCGCCGCCGGCCTGCGCCCGACCCCCGAACGGATGCGCAAGCTCAACGCCTGGCTGACCCCTCGCGCGCAGCTCACAGACGAGGAGTTCGCGATGGTGATGGCGAGCCTGAAATTCCGGACCGGGATGCCATGGGACCGGGTACTCACCGACGAAGAGCTGGCAGCCATCACCGCGCCGACCCTGGTGCTCTTCGGCGCCGAGACGGTGGTCAACGATCCCGAACTGGGGGCAGCCCGCGCCCGGCAACACATCCCGTCGGTCGACGTGCAGATCTACCCGGGGATCGGACACGACCTGCTGTGGGCGAACCAGGAAGTGGTGATCCCCCGCTTCCTGGACTTCGCCGGCAACCACGATCAAGTCCGGAACTGAGCACCGGACGTCGGACCGCCACCGAACGCTGCGAGTCACGGCCGCGAGTACCGGAGTTGTCCGGCCGGAGCCGGCGGTGTTGTGGTTATCGCCGCGAGGTGGCGGCCTCGTTGATGTCGGCGGTTTCCAGGATTCGATGCGATGCGGCGGCTCGGGTGGTCTCGAGCATGGCTTCGCCGTGGCGCAGGCTGGAGGTGACATATCGTGGCTCGAGGGCTGACAGCAGACGCTCAGGAGGGCCGAACCCCGCGCGCCGGAGGCGCGCCAAAAACACACTCACCTCATCCGGGCAGCGCGGTCGGCGGTGGCGAGGGCGTCGAGGAGGGCGTCCATTTCTCCGTTGAGCACCGAGTCCAGATTGTGCGCCTTGTAGCCGATGCGGTGGTCCGCGATCCGGTTCTCCGGGAAGTTGTAGGTGCGGATGCGTTCCGAGCGGTCGACCGTGCGGATCTGGCTCGCCCGGCCCTGGGCCGCTTCCTGTTCGGCTTGTTCTTCCGCGAGTGCCTGCAGCCGGGCGGCGAGCACCTGCATCGCGCGGGCTTTGTTCTGCAGCTGGGAGCGTTCGTTCTGGCAGGTGACGACGATCCCGGTCGGCAGGTGGGTGATCCGGACCGCGGAGTCGGTGGTGTTGACGCCCTGGCCGCCTTTTCCGGAGGAGCGGTAGACGTCGATGCGCAGATCGTTCTCGTCGATCTGCACTTCTTCCACCTCGTCGGGTTCGGGGTAGATCAGCACCCCGGCCGCGGAGGTGTGCACGCGACCCTGGGATTCGGTGACCGGCACCCGTTGCACCCGGTGCACGCCGCCTTCGAATTTGAATCGCGACCATACGCCGTCGCGGGCGGCGTCACGGCTTTTGATGGACAGCGTCGCTTCCTTGTAGCCGCCGAGATCGGAGATGGCGGCGTCGAGCACCTCGACCTTCCAGCCGTGGCGTTCGGCGTAGCGGATGTACATGCGGGCGAGGTCGGCGGCGAACAGCGCCGATTCTTCGCCGCCTTCACCGGATTTCACCTCCAGCACCACATCGTCGCCGTCGTGCGGATCGCGCGGCGCCAGCAGATCGGCGAGCTGCTTTTCCAGTTCCTCGAGTTGTTCTTCGAGGCCGGGGACCTCCGCCGCGAACGCCGAATCATCGGCGGCGAGTTCCCGGGCCGCCTCCAGGTCGTCTCGGACGGTGGTGAGTTTTTTGTAGGTGGTCATCACCGGAGCCAGTTCGGCGAACCGCTTCCCCACCCGGCGGGCGGCGCCCGGGTCGTTGTGCAGCGCCGGGTCGGCCAGCTGGGTTTCCAGTCCGGCGTATTCGGCCAGCACATCGTCGATAACGGACGGTGCGGTTTTCTCGGCCATCACAAGGCTCCTACAGGCTGATTCCGGATGTTCCGATTATCCGGCGGGCGGGGCGCCGAAGCCTCCTTCGAACGGGCCACCTCAAAGGTTCGGGGCCCGTCTCGGTTCTGGAGCAACCAGAGGAAGGGAGCGCAGCGACCGACCGGCGGGAGTGAAGAACCGAGACACAAGGGGGCCCCGAACCCGCGCGCGCCAGCGCGCCAATGACAACGCCCGGCCTGCGCAGAAGGCAGGGCCGGGCGTTGGCGGGAAAGCTACTCGGCGTCGGCTTTCTTGGCACGCTTGCCGTAGCGGGCCTCGAAGCGGGCCACACGACCACCGGTGTCGAGGATCTTCTGCTTGCCGGTGTAGAACGGGTGGCACTGCGAGCAGACCTCGACGGTGATGTGCCCGGATTCCTTGGTGGAGCGGGTCTGGAACGTATTACCGCAACCGCAGACGACAGTGGTGTCGACGTAGGTCGGGTGGATTCCTGCCTTCATGGATGTCCTCTCGATATTGGTCGCCGGGTCGTCCGATACCTCGGACGTGAACCGGAACCGACTTCAGGCGGGATTGTCTGCGTGATTCGCAGACGCACGGCTGTCCAGTATGCCAGAACCGCCGATACCTGCCAGAACGCCCCCGCCCCTGCATTTGTTCCGGGAGACCAGCACGTCAGGCACTTACGCGCGCTGTCGCGGCCACTCCGGAAACGACCTGCGGGTCGACCTTCGAAAAGGTCGACCCGCAGGGTGCCGAGTTCAGCGAGGTTCATGAAGGGTCGAGGCCCGTCTCGCCGTTCGGTGCCCGAAGCGCATGCGGCGAAGCCGCGAGTCTCGGGCGCCGAACGGCGAGACACCAGGGGGCCTCGACCCCGCGGCGCCGGAGGCGCCGCCATGAACACTGCCTACTCGTCCAGGGCGCCGGGGGCGGTCTTGGAGACCTGCATCAGGAACTCCAGGTTGTTCTTGCTCTTGCGCAGGCGGTCGATCAGCAGGTCGATCGCCTGGTGCGAGTCCAGACCCGTCAGCACGCGGCGCAGTTTGTGCAGAACCGCCGCCTCGTCGGGGTTGAGCAGGAGCTCGTCCTTGCGGGTGCCGGACGGGTTGACGTCCACCGCGGGGAACACGCGCCGCTCGGCGATCTTGCGGTCGAGTTTGAGCTCGGCGTTGCCGGTGCCCTTGAACTCCTCGAAGATCACCGTGTCGCCCGTGGATCCGGTTTCCACCATGGCCGTGGCGATGATGGTGAGCGAGCCGCCGTTCTCGATATTGCGGGCCGCGCCCAGGAACCGCTTGGGCGGATACAGCGCCGTGGAATCGACACCACCGGACAGGATGCGCCCGGAGGCCGGCGAGGAGTTGTTGTACGCGCGACCCAGGCGGGTGATCGAGTCGAGCAGGACGACGACGTCCTTACCCATCTCGACCAGGCGCTTGGCCCGTTCGATGGCCAACTCGGCGACCGACGTGTGATCCGACGGCGGACGGTCGAAGGTGGAGGCGATGACCTCACCCTTCACCGACCGCTGCATATCGGTGACCTCTTCGGGACGTTCGTCGACCAGCACAACCATGAGGTAGCACTCGGGGTTGTTGATCGCGATCGCGTTGGCGATGTCCTGCATGATCGTGGTCTTGCCCGCCTTCGGCGGAGACACGATCAGCGCGCGCTGGCCCTTGCCGATCGGCATGATCAGGTCGATCACCCGGGTGGTCAGCTTGTTCTGCAGGGTTTCCAGACGCAGCCGCTGGTTGGGGTACAGCGGGGTCAGCTTGCCGAAATCCGGACGGCGCTTGGCCGCGTCGACCTCGGCGCCGTTGACGGTATCCAGCCGCACCAGCGGATCGAACTTCTGCCGCTGATTGCTCTGCTCGCCGTCACGCGGGGCCCGGACCGCGCCGGTGATCGCGTCACCGCGGCGCAGGCCGTTCTTGCGCACGAGGTTCATCGACACGTACACGTCGTTCGGGCCGGCCAGGTAGCCGGAGGTGCGGACGAACGCGTAGTTGTCCAGCACGTCGAGGATGCCCGCGACCGGCTGGAGTACATCGTCTTCGCGAATCTCGGGCTCGCGCGCTTCGCCGCCGGCCTCGCGATCACGACCCCGGCGCCGTTCGCGGAACCGGCGGCCGCGGCGGCCGCGGCCACCTTCCTCGTCGTCGCCACCACGGTCGCGGTCGCCGCCCCGGTTGCCACCGGAGCCGCGCTGATCGCCACCCTGGCCCTGCTGGCCGGACTGGTTGCGGTCACGGCGACGGTCACCCTGATCGCCGTCCTTACCGTCCTTGCCGTCCTGTTTCCCGTCGTCGCCGCGGGAGTCGCCACCCTGGTCGGCGTTGTTCTTGCCCTGCTGATCCCGTCCACGACGCTGCCGGCCGCGGCCGCGCTGGCCGGAATCCCGGCCGCCGTCATCGGAGCCGTCGCCGGATTTCGAATCGGCTTTGCCGTCGTTCTTGGAATCGGACTTGGCATCGTCCTTCGAATCGGCGTTCTTGGAATCAGCGCCCTTCGAATCGGCCTTGCCGTCGTTCGCATGCTCGGTCCCGGCGACGGCGCCGTTGGTGACGACCGTGCCGTTGGTGGCCCCCTGGCTGCCCTTGCCCGCGTTGTCGGCGGCAGTGTCCTTGCCCGCGGCGGCGTCGGGCGCCTGGCCCGGCTTCTGCTCGGCGGATTCCACGGCGGCCGCGACCGGGGCGGCGGATGCGACGGACTCGGGCGCGGCGGACCCGGCCTCGACAGGCTGGTCTGCGGTTTTACGTTCTCTGGCAGTCTTGGCGCGGGTACTACGCTCCGCGGCGGCGGGTCTGCCGGCCTGGTTTTCCTTGATTGCGGCGATGAGATCACCCTTGCGCATACCGGAGGTGCCTCGAATTCCGAGTTCCCCTGCAAGTGCGCGCAACTGCGGCAACAACATTCCAGTCAGCCCCGATCCGATGTCGGTATTTTCGCTCATCTTGGATGAAATCTGTCCGGAGTCACTTTCGCGGTTGCCCGAGGGTTCGGAGTCGGATACCACCCCGGGTGTCGCGAGCAGGTCCGTATCTGTCACGGAGATCCTTTCCTTCCCTCGATGGCCGTGTGCTGTGTCGAGGGTTTCGTTCCGTAGCCCGAACTCGCTGCCGGACTCGGATTTGTAGCCGTATCGCCTGCCCCTCCGGGACCGGGTGCTTCGCCACCGCTCATCTAATGGTGGAAGAGATCATTCCAGTTGCGGGGCTGCGCAGCACCCCCATGGCATGAGGGCTCGAGCCTGGAGCCTGCTGGAGCGATTGCCCTGATGAAGCACCGGCGTCTGATGCGCGCGATGTACGGACTTGCCCAGGATAGCGGGCAAGTACGAAGGTCGGCAAGGCGGACGCGCCCGTCAGCCGATCCGGGCCCCTTCGGCGGTGCCCACCTGGACGCCCTCGGCGAAGCCGGGCTCGAGGACTCGCAGCCCTTCCGCGACCGCGAGCGCCCGCAATTCATCGGGAAAAGCGCTGGTCATCAGCGCAAGGATGGTCGGCCCGGCACCGGAGACCGTGGCCGCGATACCCGCCGCACGCAGTCGTTCGATCCAGGTGGTGGTCAGCGGCAGCGCGGGCGCGCGCTGGGTCTGATGCAGCCGGTCCTCGGTGGCCGGGAGCAGTAGATCCGGCCGTTGCGTGAGCGCGACCACGGCCAGCGCGGCCCGGCTCACGTTGAATGCCGCGTCCCGGTGCGGGACGAGGTCGGGCAGCAGCCCGCGGGTCTGCGCGGTCGAGGACCGCTCCTCCGGAACCAGCACCACCGGACGCAGCGACGGATGCGCGTCGAGGCGTACAGCCCGGTAGGTGCGCTGCGGCAGAGCGATATCGTCGCTGTCCGGACCGGACCCGGTCTCGGTCCAGGACACGACGATCCCACCGAGCACACTGGCCGCGGCATTGTCGGGGTGTCCCTCGAATTCGGCGGCGAGCTGCACCATTCGATCGGGGTCCACCGCCAGGGCGGCATCGAATTCCGCGGCCAGCGCGCACCCGGCGGCGAGCCCGCCGACCACCGCGGAGGCCGACGATCCCAGACCGCGCGAATGCGGAATCGCGTTACGGCACACCACGTCCAGGCCGTCGGCCCAGACGCCGGCCGATTCGAGGCCGCGCTCGATGGCCCGGACCACCAGATGCTGCGGACCCCACGGCACCTCGTCGGCGCCTTCGCCCTCGACCCGGATGGTGAGACCGGAATCGGTGCTGCGCACCTCGATCTCGTCGTAGAGCCCGAGGGCCAGGCCCAGGGAATCGAATCCGGGTCCGAGGTTCGCGCTGGAGGCCGGCACCCGGACCGAGACGGTGATTCCGGCGGGCAGGGTCGGGGACACGAGCCGGCTTTCGCGAGTATCCAAGATCAGGCCAGTTCCAGACGGGCGGCGACGGCCACCGGATCGACGGCGACGGCCTGGACCTCGGGCATCCCGAGCAGGGCGGTATCCGGATCCTTCAGGCCGTTACCGGTGACCGTGCAGACCACCGTCTGTCCCGGCTCCAGCCAACCCTCCCGGTGGGCGGCCAGCACACCGGCCACACTCGCCGCGGACGCGGGCTCCACGAAAACGCCCTCGCGTGCCGCCACCAGGTGGTATGCCTCCAGGATCTCGTCGTCGGTGGCCGCGCGGAACGCGCCACCGGACTCCTCCTTGGCGGCGACGGCGCCGTTCCACGAGGCCGGGGCACCGATCCGGATCGCGGTCGCGATCGTCTCGGGCTCCTTGACCGGGGCACCGTTGACCAGCGGCGCCGCACCGGCGGCCTGGACACCCAGCATCCGCGGCAGCGAATCCGTGACACCGTCGGCGTGGTATTCGCGGTAACCGCGCCAGTACGCGGTGATATTGCCGGCGTTGCCGACCGGCAGCGCGTGCACATCGGGGGCCCGCCCCAGCACATCGCAGATCTCGAAGGAGGCCGTTTTCTGCCCTTCGATCCGGGCCGGGTTCACCGAGTTCACCAGGCCGATGGCCGGGAAATCCGAGGTCACCTTGCGGGCGAGCTCCAGGCAGTCGTCGAAATTGCCCTCGACCTGGATGATGCGCGCGCCCAGCATCACCGCCTGGGCGAGTTTGCCCATCGCGATCTTGCCCTGCGGGATGAGCACCGCGCAGGTCATCCCGGCCCGGGTCGCGTAGGCGGCGGCCGACGCGGAGGTGTTGCCGGTGGAGGCACACAGCACGGCCTGCTGACCCCGGTACTTGGCGTCGGTCATCGCCATGGTCATGCCGCGGTCCTTGAAGGAGCCCGTGGGGTTGGCGCCCTCGACCTTCAGATACACCTCACAGCCGGTCAGTTCCGACAGATGCGGTGCGGGCACCAGCGGAGTTCCGCCCTCGAACAGGGTGACCGGTTCCCAGTCGGCCGCGCCCGCGAGGCGGTCGCGGTAGGCCGCGATCAGCCCGGGCCAGCGGGAGTGCACTCCGGCCTGCGGGGCGACGCCGGTGGGCCCGCCCGTCGCCCCACCGCCACCCCTGGCGGAATCGCTGCGCGATGCAGTGGTCATTCTTCGGTGCCTTCCAATCTCAGAACGCTGGTGACAGATGTGACGGATTCCATATTCGACAGGTCCGCGACGGTCTCGGCGAGCGCCGATTCGGTCGCGAGGTGGGTGACGACTACCAGCCGTGCCTTGTCGTCGTGGCCCTCTTGGCGGACCGTGGAAATACTGACCCCGTGGTCGGAGAATTCACCCGCCACCGCCGCCAGCACGCCGGGACGATCTTCGACCTGCAGATTCACGTGGTACCGGGTGGGTGTGTCACCGATCGGCGCAATCGGTAGCTGAGCATAGACCGATTCTCCGGGCGCGCGGCCACCGAAGAACTTGTTCCGGGACGCCATCACCAGATCGCCGAGCACCGCGGACGCCGTCGGGGCCCCACCGGCGCCCTGGCCGTAGAACATCAGCCGCCCGGCGTTCTCCGCCTCGACGACCACCGCGTTGAACGCGCCGGTGACCGCTGCCAGCGGGTGCTTGCGCGGGATCAGCGCCGGATACACCCGCACCGAGATCCGGTCTTTACCGCCCTCGGCCACGGTCGGCTCGCCGGGCCCGGCCGGGACGCGCTCGCAGATCGCCAGCAATTTGACGGTGCAGTCCAGCGCGGTGGCGGTCTCCAGGTCCTCCGGGCTGATCTGGGAGATCCCCTGACGGAAGACGTCGGCGGCGGTCACGCGGGTGTGGAAGGCCAGCGAGGCCAGAATCGCGGCCTTGGCCGCGGCGTCGTAGCCCTCGACATCGGCGGTCGGATCGGCTTCGGCGTAGCCCAGGCGGGTGGCCTCGGCCAGCGTCTCGCCGTAGTCGGCGCCGGTTTCGTCCATGGCGGACAGGATGAAATTGGTGGTGCCGTTGACGATGCCCACCACCCGGTTGACCCGGTCGCCGGACAGTGACTGGATCAGCGGCCGCACCACCGGGATGGCACCGGCCACGGCGGCCTCGAAGTACAGATCGGCGCGGCTGCGTTCGGCGGCGGCGGCGAGTTCACCGGTGTAATCGGCGAGCAGGGCCTTGTTGGCGGTGATCACGGATTTGCCGGCATTGAGCGCGGCCAGGATCAGGGCGCGGGCCGGGTTGATCCCGCCCATGACCTCGACGACGACGTCCACGTCGGGACGGGCGATCAGGGCCTCGGCGTCGGTGGTCAGCAGCTCGGCGGGCACACCCCGGTCGCGGTCGAGGTCGCGTACCGCCACCCCGCGCAGGGTCACCGGAGCACCGACGCGCGACTGCAGATCGTCGGCGTGGTCGCGCAGAATCCGCACGACCTCGCTACCGACATTGCCCATACCCAGGACTGCGATACCGATCGGCCGATCGGGCCCCCATCGGCCTGCCACCACATCGGTCACTTCGGGCATGGTCGTTCCTTTCGTCGCGTCCATCAGACCTCCAGACCGAGCAGGTCCTCGACCGTTTCCCGGCGCAGGATCAGCCGGGCCGCACCGTCGCGCACAGCGACGACGGCGGGGCGGGTCAGCATGTTGTACCGGCTCGACATGGAATAGCAGTAGGCCCCGGTTCCGGCCACCGCGAGCAGATCACCGGGCCCGGCATCCGCCGGTAGCCAGGTGTCCCGGATGATGATATCGCCACTCTCACAATGCTTTCCGACCACGCGCGCCACCACCGGTCCGGTCTCGGACCCGCGTGACACCAGCTGGCAGTGGTAGTCGGCCTGATACAGCGCGGGCCGGATGTTGTCGCTCATCCCGCCGTCCACGCTGACATACCGGCGGCGCAGGCCGCCGTCGAGGGAGACGTCTTTGACGGTCCCCACCTCGTAGACGGTCACCGTGCCCGGTCCGGCGATGGCGCGGCCGGGTTCCACCGCGATGGTCGGGACCGGCAGCCCGGCCCGTTCGGCCTCGCGGGCCACCAGTTCGCGCATCTTCTGGGCCAGCAGATCCAGCGGCAACGGATCGTCGGAGGGCAGATAGGAGATGCCGAGACCGCCGCCCAGGTCGAGCAGCGATATCTGTGCGGTCCGTTCGACGCCGAATTTGTCGATCGCCTCGCGCAGCAGGCCCAGCATGCGATGCGCGGCTATTTCGAAACCGTCGATTTCGAATATCTGCGATCCGATATGGCTGTGCAGCCCGACGAGGCGCAGATTATCCGCCTCGAAAACCCGGGCCAGCGCCTCCATGGCGTCGCCCCCGGCAATCGAGAAACCGAATTTCTGATCCTCGTGCGCGGTGGAGATGTATTCGTGGGTGTGCGCCTCGACACCCACGGTGACGCGGACCAGCACGTCCTGCACCACCCCGGCCGCTCCGGCGACGGCTTCCAGCCGCTCGATCTCGATCAGCGAATCGACCACCACATGGCCCACGCCGGCCGCGACTGCGGCCTCGAGTTCGGCGACGGATTTGTTGTTTCCGTGCAGCGCGATGCGCTCGGCCGGGAAACCCGCGTGCAGCGCGACGGCCAGTTCGCCGCCGGAGCACACGTCCAGCGAAAGCCCCTCGTCGCGGATCCAGCGCGCGATCTCACCGCACAGAAAAGCCTTGGAGGCGTAGTGGACTCGCGCATCGGATCCGAACGCGCGCACCATATCCCGGCAGCGGGACCGGAAATCGTCCTCGTCCACCACGAACAGCGGAGTGCCGAACTGCGCGGCCAGTTCGGTGACCGGTACGCCCGCCAGGCGCACCACGTCGTCGGCGCCGCGGGTGGCGTTGCGCGGCCACACCTGCGCGGGCAGGTCGATCAGCTGGCGCGGATCGGCGGGGCGTTCCGGCAGATTCGGGGCGTGCGGGATGGCGTGCCGGGGCCCGGCCGGATGGACGCTCATCGGTCTCCCTTCCTCACCCACTGCCGGAACAGTCGGTCGTTGCGATAGCGGGTGGTGGTGGTCACATCCGCTCCGGCGCGGTGACGCCGAGCAGACCCAGGCCGTTGGCCAGGACCTGGCGGGTCGCGTTCACCAGCACGAGGCGGGCGGCGTTGACCGGGCTCACGGGTTCGTCGCCCAGCGGCAGCACCCGCAGGGCCTTGTTGGTCTGGAACGGATGGTAGGCGCCGGCCAGTTCTTCCAGGTAGCGCGCGATCCGATGCGGTTCGCGCAGGGTCGCCGCGCTCGCCACCACCCGGGGGAACTCCCCGATGGTCCGGATCAGCGCACCCTCGAACTCGGAGTCCAGCAGCGCGAAGTCCGGTGTCACGGAGTCGTATTCGAACTCGGCGGCATTGCGGGCGATCGAGGCCGCGCGGGCGTGCGCGTACTGCACGTAGTAGATGGGGTTGATGCTGTCCTGTTTGGTCCACAGGTCCAGGTCGATATCGATGCTCGAATTCACCGAGCTGCGCACCAGCGAGTACCGGGACGCGTCCACCCCGATGGCCTCGACCAGATCGTCGAGAGTGACCACGGTGCCGGCGCGTTTACTCATCCGCACCGCGACCCCGTCGCGCAGCAGGTTCACCATCTGCCCGATCAGCACCTCGACGCTGTCGGGGTCGTCGCCGAAGGCCGCCGCGGCGGCCTTCAGGCGGCCGATATAACCGTGGTGATCGGCGCCGAGCATATAGATGCACAGATCGAAACCGCGCGCACGCTTGTCCTGCAGGTAGGCGATATCACCGGCGATATAGGCGGCATTGCCGTCGCTTTTGATGACCACCCGGTCCTGATCGTCACCGTATTCCGAACTGGCGATCCACCAGGCACCGTCCTTGGAATACAGGTCGCCGGAATTCTTCAGCGCCTCCACCGCGCGATCCACGGCGCCGGACGCGAACAGTGAACTCTCGTTGTAGTACACATCGAAATCGGTGCCGAATTCGTGCAGCGTCTTCTTGATATGCGCGAACATCAATTCCACGCCCTCGGCGCGGAAAAGTTCCAGGCGCGGCTGCGGGTCGAGTCCGAGCGCCTCGGGGTGCGTCGCGACGATCCGGTCGGCGATCTCACCGATATAGGCGCCGGCGTAGCCGTTCTCCGGGGTCGGCGCGCCCGTGGCGGCGGCGACCAGCGATTCCGCGTATCGGGTGATCTGCGCGCCGTGGTCGTTGAAGTAGTACTCCCGCGTGACCTCGGCACCCTGCGCCGCGAGGATCCGGCCCAGCGCGTCACCGACCGCGGCCCAGCGGGTACCGCCGAGGTGCACCGGACCGGTCGGATTGGCGGAGACGAACTCGAGATTGATCTTCGTTCCGGACAGGACGTCCGCGGTGCCGTATTTCACACCCGCGGTCAGCACCTGATCGAGGATCGCGCCCTGCGCCGAGGCCGCGACCCGGATGTTGAGGAATCCGGGCCCGGCGACCTCCGCGGATGCCACGGCATCGGTTCCGGTCAGTGCCTCGGCCAGCCAGCCCGCCAGATCGCGCGGATTCGCACCCGCTTTCTTCCCGACACGCATCGCTACATTGGTGCTGTAATCACCGTGTTCCGGGTTGCGCGGACGCTCCACATCGACCTTGTCGGGCAGCACCGAGGGGTCCAGGCCGCGTTCGGCCAATACCTTCGCGGCCGTCGCGTGAAGGAGATCTGCAAGGTCGGCTGGAGTCACGAGTCTCTATCCTATGGTCCGAGTGGGTGCGCGCCGCGAGTGGGCACCGCAGCGAGGCGGAGCTCCGCCCCTGCTGCGGCCACGCGCGGACCGTGGATGGGCCCGGCCCTGCCGCACCCCTTGGGCACTGTTCATCGCGTGGAAAGAACTGGAACCGGTATGCCGAACAGGACCAGCGCCAAATCGGCGAAGGCCGTCAAAGCGGCGGGCAAAGTGACCGCCGCCCGGACGAACAACCAGAAGAACAAGGGCAAGCCACCGCTCGGCCAGCGAATTCCCTGGCTGACGGTGGGGGCGGTGGTGCTCCTCATCGGCCTCGTCGCCGCACTCGCCGTCAACCTGGTGCCCAAGTACCAGGAGCGGGCCGCCCTGGAGAAGTTCACTCCGTCGGAGCAGAAGAAGGACCCCTCCGACGAGATCGAGGGCGTGGTCAAGAAGGAGTACCCGGCCGGTCTGCATATCGATGCGACCCAGCGGGTGGCCTACGACCAGACCCCGCCGTTCGGCGGCCCGCACGACGCGTCGTGGGCCAACTGCATGGGCACCGTCTACGACAAGGCACTGCGGAACGAGAACGCGGTGCATTCGCTGGAGCACGGTGCGGTGTGGATCACCTACAACCCGGACAAGGTCGACCAGTCGGGTATCGACACGCTGAAGGGCAAGGTCGAAGGTCAGCAGTACATGCTGATGTCACCGCACCCCGGCCAGGAGGCGCCGATCTCGCTGCAGTCGTGGGGTCACCAGCTCACCGTCCCCAGCGCCGACGACGAGCGGGTCGGCCAGTTCATCACCGCGCTGCGGCTGAACCAGTTCGCCTACCCCGAGGTCGGCGCGGACTGCGCCACCATGGCGTTCGACACCCAGAACCCGCCGCCCTACGACCCGAGCGAACCCGGTCCCGACGCGGTGCCGATGGACGGTAAGGGCCTGCAGCCCGACCAGGCCGAGCTCGGCGGCGGTATGCCCGGCGGCGGACTGCCCGGCGGCCTGCCGGGCGGCGGACTGCCCGGCGGTATCCCGGCCATCCCCGGTATGCCGGGCACGATGCCGGAACAGCAGGCACCCGCCGGAGCCGCCGGGTGACGGCCGACACCGACACGACGGATCCTGCGCCCGAAACCGGCTGGCGGGCGCAGGTCCGCGGGCAACGCACCGCGCTGTCGATCATCGGCGCGATCATCCTGCTCGTGGTCGGGTTCGGGGCGGGGGTGCTGCTGTCCCCGGACGAACCGGACCGCACCCCGCCGAACTCGACCGATATCGGATTCGCACAGGACATGTCCGCCCATCACGCCCAGGCGGTGGAGATGTCCGGGATCAGTCTCACCGGCACCACCGACCCGGCGGTCCAGCGCCTCGCCTACGACATCCTCACCACGCAGCAGAGCCAGATCGGCCGGATGCAGGGCTGGTTGCAGATGTGGGGCGCGCCGGCGCGCGGGTCCGCGGGCTATATGGCGTGGATGCCCGCCGACGAGCACAGCGGGCACGAGGGGCACGGCGGCCACGAGCACGCGGACAGCGACCGGCCGATGCCGGGTATGGCCACCACCGCCGAGATCCAGCAGCTTCGCGACGCGAAGGGTGCGGCCCAGGACACGTTGTTCCTCCAGCTCATGCTCCGCCATCACGAGGGCGGGGTGCCGATGCTGGAATACGGCGCCGCACACGCCGCCACCACCGAAATCCGGGTACTGGCCGGGCAGATGCTGGTCGCCCAGCAGGGCGAAGCGCGACTGATGACGGATATGCTCACGGCCCGCGGCGCCGAGCCGCTACCGATGAACTGACCTGTCACCACACGTTTTGGCCTCCTCGGCGGTGATGCGATACGCTGTGGTCCGCCCGATCGACCGGTCACCGGTCCGGCCGGGTGGATCCCCGCCCTCGTAGCTCAGGGGATAGAGCGTCTGCCTCCGGAGCAGAAGGCCGCAGGTTCGATTCCTGCCGAGGGCACCACAGGCCACCTTCCATTTCACATGGTAGGTGGCCTTTTTCGTGCCGTGAGATGGAAATCGCCGCCGAATTGAGCAAACTCGCCGCCAGAGGCACCGCTGCGCCCCTGCCCAAGTCGATCGTGGTGAAAACTGATGCAGGTACTCTTGGAAGCTATGTCCGCCACGCTCGCCGAACTCGAAGCCCGCGTCGCCGCTCTGGAGGCGGAGCGCGCGGACTACCGGGCTGGTCTGGTCACCGTCAACGCCCTCGGACAGCAGACCCGCGAACGGCTCGACCACCTGCACGAGAAGGTCGATCGTGTCGACAGTAACGTCCGGCAGGTCGCGACCAAGGTCGATGACACGAACGCACGAGTGCGCTCCCTCGAAGAATCCCAGGCCGAGATCAAGGATCTTCTGATCCGAGCGCTCGACCGCAAGTAGACAACCCGGGCGCGCAATCGCACGTAGACCGCACGCACCGCCATCAGTAAGTCTCTGACCAACGGATATCGAACTGCTGACAGCGCGGCACGGGCTCGACGTGGTGTTCACGGCGGTTGTCGATACGACTTCGAAACTCGCTGTGATCATCGCCATCCAGCACCTGCTGGAGCACGACGCCGAGGTGGTCGTCGTACCGCACCTCGTGATCGGCCGGCTGCGGGCGGACCATCCGTGGCGGCCGGTCGGCAGTCTCGTGGACCTGGTGACCTTCGCGGGGATGATCGAACGCGGCGGGGTCGGCCGGGCGTGAGACGCGCGACCACGAGCGAGGCTCCCACCGGAACCCGGCGGGAGCCTCGTGGTTCATACGTCCGGCGGTCCCCCGGTCAGCGCTGGGTGAGCCGGACGACCGGGTATTCGCGGTCGGATTTCCGCTGGTACTTCTCGTACCGGGGTTGCGCGTCGGTGATGCGCTTCCAGGCCGCCGCCCGGTCGTCGCCGGCGAGCAGATGGGGCGTCACCGGGACCGTGCCGCGGCCGGGCAGTTCGACGGCGGCGCGTTCCGGATGGGCCATGAGGTTGGCGTACCAGTCCGGGTTCCGGTCGCCGCCGCCCGACGCGACCAGCAGCCAGTCGTCGCCGCCGGAGAACCAGCTGATCGGTGTTTCGCGCGGTTCGCCGGTGCGTTTGCCGGCCGTGTGCAGGATCAGCATGTCCATACCCATGAACCGGCCGCCCTTGCGCCGGATGCGGCGGGTCGTGCGGGTGTTCATCTTGCGCTGGAACCACAGCGACAGCGCGGTGAACCCGCCGCTTTTGTTCTGCTTCTGCTCTTGTGCCATCTGCTCGACCTCCAGTCGGTCGGTCCGTCACACGGGACCACGGCCCCGGCGCCTGTCTCTGCCGGAAACGGTAGCCGCGGCGCGCTGACCTGCGCTTCTCGATTCCTGATCGGTTGGGTCACCGATCCGCGAATTATGGGCGGTGCGGGCGGTCAGGGCCCGACGACCCGCCGTTCGAGGTCGGCGACGGCGGCGGCGAGGTATCCGGTGGCCGGGCGGTCGCGCATGATCTCGCGGCCCGCTTCGATGCGGGCCGCGCGTTCGGCGGGTGAGTCGAGGTAGTGCAGGCAGGTCTCGACCACGCGGTCGTAACCGGTGAAGGCGACGGCGGGAGCGAAAGGAGCCGCCTCCTCCGCGTCGGCGCAGTCCTCCGACACCACGAACAGCCCGTTGGCCAGCAGATACGACACCCGGACGATCTCGAAGATCTTGGTGTCGTAGTAGTGGGTGTTCAGGATGATCTCGGCGCGGGCGTAGAGCGCGTCGCGGGCGGGGCCGTACAGGCCGAAATGCGCCTGCGCGTTCACGCCGAGTCCGCGCAACCGCTCGATCGGCGCGAGCCGGCGCTCGTTGAGCGATCCGACCACCAGGACGTCGATGTCCCGCTCGACGGCGGGCGGGATACGTTCCAACTCGGGGACATGGCCGATCGGCACGTGGCGTACATCCGGAACACCCAGCTCCCGCAGCGCCGCGATATTGCGCAGGCTGTAGTCCCACACGATATGGCGGCGGAACAGGGACAGCAGTTCCTCGGTGACCCACTCGGATTCGGGTGCGATCTGCTCCAGATTGAAGAGCACGGCGTCGTCGGGGACCTCGAGCCCCCACCAGGACAGGGTGTTGCTGCCGAAGACGATGGGCCGGCGGCCGGGTACCCGGAGCTCGTCGGTGAGCACACTGTCGTGGCCCAGTCGCCGCAGGGCGATATCGACCGTCTCGGCGACCTCCCGGAACGCTTCCCGATGCTGATACGACGGTGGCGGGGCGATGGTGACGGCGAAACGGGCAGGCGGGTCATCGGAGCGCGGTAGCGGCGGGTTCGGCATGAATTCCGGATTCAGTCGAGGGAGTTCGCCAGGCAGGCATGGAGATCCAGCAGGGCCGGGACCTGATCGGCCGGGCGGCGTCCCATACCGCATTCGGTGGCGATACCGAACCGGGGCGCGAACGCCTGCGCCGCCTTGATCCGGCGGCGGGCGCCGTCGAACCCGTCGGCGGCGTGCACCAGGCCCAGATACAGATCGGTTTCCGGGGCGAGGGCGAGGGCGGCGAGCGGGCCGTAGTATTCCTCGTCGGCGCGGTCTTCGGGGACCGGCAGATGAATCCAGTCGAGCGGGCGGGTCAGCCTGTGCACGATGCCCGAGGCCACCGCGACCAGTTTCGAGGTGTCGGCGGGTTCGGTGGCGCGGGGGTGACCGAAATCGCCGTAGCAGAGGTGATACCCGGTCTGTACGCCCTCCGGGACGGCCTCGCCCAGACGCACCAGGCGTTCGACGACTCCGGCGAAGATCGCCGGTCGGTCGTCGCCGAACCACGACGGGGAAGCGCCCTCCAAGAGCGCGAATTCAGCCGCGGCATCCCATTGGATCGCCAGATCCTGGTGCGGGACCGCCGCGCAGATCCGGGCCAGTTCGTCGAGTATCCCTGCCTCCCAGCGCTGTTCGAGCGCGGCTTGCGGCCCGGCGCACAGCGCACCGGTCACCGCGACCGGAGTCGGCAGGCTCACCTGGAACCGGATGCCCGGGCGGATCGCACCGTCCGCGCGAACGCGCTCGAACACCTGCCACGAGCGCAGCGCCGACTCGGCATAACCGAGTGGTCCGAAATCTATTGCCGCGGGATCGATCCCGGGCGCCGGTCGCACCCGTTCACCGGGTCCGTACTCCGGACCGGGCGGCGGCACGACCACCAGATCGGGATGGGCCCGGAGCCGGGTCAGCTGCCAGGGCACGCCGGTGCCGCGGTCACCGGTCTCGCCGTCGGGAATCCGGGTGATATGGACGCCCAAACGCGTGGCCACCTGGATGAACACACCCGCGGCGTCCGGCAGTGGGACGCTGCCACACAGGTGAACACCGGATCCGCCCATGCCGTACACCTCCGCGTGTCTGGGGCCCGCACCCGGCACGAGTGTAAAAGCGCACCGGCGATCCCGCGCGGGAAGGGATTGCGGACGCCGCCCACAATCGACAGGCGCGCGGGCGCAGGGGACGCCGGTACGGCGTTTGTCGTAATGTTCGGGCAAACACTCCCCGGAACGGAGACGGCTTTGACCAACCCCCCGGCAGGCCCGCCGCCTAACGGCCCGCGACCTCCCGATGGCCCGCAACCGGGCCACCCCGACCAGGCCGGCTGGTCGCAGCCCGCTCCCCCACCCCAACCCGGGATCCCACAGGGCGGTTACCCGCAGCAGCCGCCCGGATATCCGGGGCAGCAGGGCTACTCGGGCGACCCGGGCGCACCGCAGTCCGGCTATCCCGGTCAGCCGGGCACCCCGCCGCCGCGCAAACGCCGGACCGGTGTGATCATCGGCGCGGCAGTAGTCGCGGTATTGCTGGTCGTGGGTGTGGTGGCGGTCGGGGTGGTGCTGACCATCCAGGGCCGAACCCCGCTGTCCTCCGATGAACAGCAGGTCGAGGCCGCGCTGCACGAGTTCTACGACACGTTGAGTGCCAACGGCTTCCAGGCCGCCACCGATCTGGCCTGCAAAGCCGACCGGGACGAGTTCGGGGCGATGTCGGATTCGGAGAAATCCGAAGCCGAGAAACTCGAATTCTCGGTGGAGATCCAATCCATCGACGATGTCGTGATCACCGGGGATCAGGCGAAGGCCCAGCTCACCGGGAAGTTCAGCTTCTCGATGCCCGGCGAGAGCAGTGACGACGAGATGGACGACAGCTCGGAAGAGAACCTGGTCAAAGAGGACGGCGAATGGCGGGTCTGCTCGTCGTCCGGCGCCCAGGGCACCTGAGTATGCGCCGATGAGCTGCTGCGGACCCTCGCGCCGCACGTTCCTCGGCGCGCTCGGTCTCGCCGCCCTGCTGCCCGCCGCCGGGCTCGCCGGCGCGGGTCGCGCGGCGGCGCGGTCCGGGTCGTTCGCGGCGACCGATCTGGAGGTCGTCACGGTCACCGACACCTCGGCGGTACTCACCTGGACAGGTCGCGCCGCCGACGCCGCGGGACGGCCGGTTCCGGTGCCCGCCGAGGGTGAACTGCTGCTCGGCCCGGCCGACGGTTCCCGGCCGTTGCGCCAGGTCTGGGCGTCCGAAGCGGCGACTCCCTTCCACTACGCACAGGTGGACGGGCTGGAGCCGGGTCGCGCCTACCGTTTCGAAGCACGCTGCGGTGGGGTGCGGGCGACGCCGGCGCTCTCCGCGGGCACCGGGCTGCCCGGGTCGCCGGAGACGGCCGGTATGTTCACCACCCTGGTGCCCCCGCCGGGCCGGCTCCTGCGAACCCTGGCCCTGGCCAACGATATCCACTACGGCGAAACCGTGAGCGGGCTGGTGGTCGGTGACCTGCCACCGGGACTGCGCCAGGAGCCGGGCGCGGCGCCCTACCCGGAGGTCATGCTCGACGCTCTGCTCGATGATCTGCGCCGCGCCGACCGCGGGGCCGAACTCCTGCTGCTGGCCGGCGACCTGACCGCGGAGGCGGCGCCCGCCGACCTGCGCGCGGTGCGCACCCGGCTGGACCACTGGGGCGTGGCGGGACAGGACTACCTCGCGGTACGGGGCAATCACGACCGGCCGCATACGGGAGCCGATTACGCCGGCTGCCCCGCGGTACCGGGCGCGGCGGACCACCGGGATTGCTGGAGTGAGGTTTTCGGCCCGCGGCAACATCTCGTCGAACACGAACTGGGCGGGTTGCGGATCCTCGGACTGGATACCAGCGCGCTCGACGGGGCGGGCGGGGTGATCGACCCGGTCCAGTTCGACCATATGACCG
The DNA here is from genome assembly GCF_040638875.1 of Nocardia sp. NPDC024068. NCBI lineage: Bacteria > Bacillati > Actinomycetota > Actinomycetes > Mycobacteriales > Nocardiaceae > Nocardia > Nocardia sp. NPDC024068. Next base: position 37,156 of record NZ_JBEZYU010000010.1, read on the forward strand.
CCGCGCTGCGCGCCGAACCCGACCGCCCCACTGCGGTTTTCGGTCATCACCCGGTTACCTCCGAGTCCGGGCTGACCAATTTCGCCGGACCGGGATTCGTGCTCGACGGGGCCGATTCGCTGGCACTGCAACGGCTGTACGAGCGCACGCCGGGGGTTTTCCTGCAACACAGCGGGCACACCCACCGCACCCGCCGCACCCGGCCCGATACCGCGTGCGCGGTGGAGTTCCTGGAGGTGGGAGCCATCAAGGAGTATCCCGGCGGCTACAGCCTGCTGCGGCTCTACGAGGGCGGCTACATGGTGAACTTCTACAAGACCCGCACCCCCGAATCGCGGCGCTGGAGCACGCTGACCCGGGGCGAATACTTCGGCCTGCTGCCCGATTACGCCCTGGGCACCTTCGCGGACCGCAATCACGTCGTCACACGCGACTTCTCCGGCCTGCGCTGACCGGGTGGAACGCGGTCAGGGCGGGCCGGAACCGGTCTCATCCCGGTTCCGGCCGATCCCTCGAGCGAGCGGCGGGAATCGAACCCGCGTGAACGGCTTTGCAGACCGTTGCCTCAACCACTCAGCCACGCCCGCGTGACCGGAACATCATGACCCGGGCCCCCGGTCCGGGACAGAGTTGAGATCGGGGAGATCGCAATCGCGGCGGCGGCCGGTCGCGGCGTGCCCGCATGGCCGGCAGATCGGCGCCGTCTCGACCGCCGCGGCCGGTAGAGGCGGCGGCGGCCGCTCGTCCGGCGCACGGTTCGGGGCCTGCGCCCGGCGGCGTGCAATGATCGAAAACATGTCTCGCCCCCGTCCGCTACCGCTCGACCCGATTCAGGAGGCCCATCGCCAGTGGGTGGGCCACGGTTGGGGCTCGGTCGCCGACGGTATGGCGGCGGTGACCTCACTGGTCCGGGCCCAGCAGATCGTGATGGCCCGGGTGGACGAGGCGCTGCGGCCGACCGGCCTGACCTTCTCCCGCTATGAACTACTGCAGTTGCTGAACTTCAGCACCACCGGCGCGCTACCGATGGCGGTGGCCAGCGCGCGGTTGCAGGTACATCCGACCAGTGTCACGAATTCGGTGGACCGGCTGGAGGCGGCCGGTCTGGTGAACCGGGTCCCGCATCCCAACGACCGGCGCGCCACTTTGATCGAGATCACCGATTCCGGAAGGGATCTCGTCGCCGAAGCCACCGAATACCTCAACGAGCGGGTCTTCGCGCGGCCGGAGTTGCCGCCCGACCGGTTGCGGACGCTGCTGCAGTTGCTGGCGGAGTTCCGTCATACCGCGGGCGACTTCGATACCGGTGAGCAACCCGCCCGCTGGCACGAGAGCTGATACCGACCGATCGGCCTCTTCTGCCCGGGCGCCGGCAAACAAACGACGGTCAGGCACCCGGACAGCAAATTTCTCGGTCATTCCGCTTGGCAACACCGCCCCCACGGCGCACCATATGTTTATGGTGCTGGTTCTCGGGGTATCAATGGGCTCCTCGGGAGCGCGCGCAGTACTCACACATTCCGATCAACCCCACCTGCCGCCGATCGATCGCTGCCATATCCGCGCCGCGGCCGGCGCCTCCCCCGTCGAACCCGTGCTCACCGCCGTCCGGCGGATGTACAGCGCCGCCCGCCGGCGCGACGAGTACATCACCGGCACCGCCGTGACCTGCCAGAACCGGTATCAGGCCGAACTCGTCGGCGAAGCTCTCGGCACCGGGCGGGTCACGCTCGTGGACGAGGCCCTGGCCCAGGCGCGGTACCTGCGGTTCACCGAGAAACTCCCGGCCGCCGGCTCGGTGACACTGTTCGACCTGGGCTCTTCGGGTGTCACCCTCACCCAGCTCGACTGCCGCACCGATACGGTGCTCGCGGGAACCTTCTGCACCGGAGTGGGCGGCGACGCCTACGACGAGCTGCTGTGCGAATGGCTCGACGGCGCGGGCGTCTTCACCGACGAGGCCGCGGCGGGACGGTACCGCGAGGCGCTGAGCAGCGCCCGGGTGGTCACCGCGGCCGATCCGGATACCGCCGAACGCGCGGTCATCACCCGCAGCGATCTCGCCGAACTCTGCGCCGACACGGTCCGCGAGGCCGCCGGGCTGGTACAGCGGGTGGCCGAGCAAACCGAGATCACCCCCGACGCGCTGGCCCTGCTCGGCGGCTGCACCCGCAACGCGGCGCTGTGTGCCCGCGTGGGCGATCTCCTGGAGATCCCGCTCATCTGCGACTCCGAACCGGAGTACGTATCGGCCCGCGGGGCGCTGCTGTTCGCGGCCGAACGCCCCGCCGCCGGTATCCGCACCGCTCATATCCGGGCCGGTGGGCAGGTGGTCCCGCTGGCGCCGCCGACGGTCGGGCGGCGCAAGGTGTACGCCGCGGCCGCCGTGACGATCGGCCTCGGCGCGACCGTCGCGGGGCTGCTCACCGCGCAGAACGGCACGGCGGCGCCCGCCCGGAACAACTACGTGCCCACCGACGTCCTCGACGCCCCGCCCGAGCCGTAACCGGGTTCCGGCCGGCCCGGCGGGCGAGGCGGGATCAGCGGTTGGTGAACCGGGCGTCGCGCTTGTCCACGAACGCCGCCATGCCTTCCTTCTGATCCTCGATGGCGAACAGGGAGTGGAAGACCCGCCGCTCGAACCGCAGGCCCTCGCTCAGCGTCGTCTCGAAGGAGCGGTTCACCGCCTCCTTGGCGATCATGGCCACCGGCAGCGACATGGACGCGATGGTGGACGCCACCTCGAGCGCGGTATCGAGCAGTTCCGCGGCCGGCACCACCCTGGACACCAGCCCGGCCCGCTCGGCCTCCTCGACGCCCATATTCCGGCCGGTCAGCACCAGATCCATGGCTTTGGCCTTACCGATCGCGCGGGTCAGCCGCTGCGATCCACCGATACCGGGGATCACGCCGAGCTTGATCTCGGGCTGGCCGAACTTGGCGTTATCGGCGGCGATCAGCAGATCGCAGATCATGGCCAGTTCGCACCCGCCGCCCAGGGCGTAACCCGCGACCGCCGCGATGGTGGGCTTGCGGAACTGGGCCAGCCGCTCCCAGCGGGCGAAATAGTCGTCCAGGAACATATCCATATACGACTTCGGCTGCATCTCCTTGATATCGGCCCCGGCGGCGAAGGCCCGGTCGGAACCGGTGATCACCACGGCGCCGATCTCGTCGTCGCGTTCGACCTCGTCGAGCGCGGCGATAACATCGTCGAGGACCTGCGCGTTGAGCGCGTTCAACGCCTTGGGCCGGTTCAGCGTGATGAGGGCGACCCCATCCTTACGCTCCAGCAGAATCGTCTCGAAGTCGGTCACGGCGCATCCTCTGGTTCGTAATGGTCATGAACATCGGTGACGATACCGCGCGCCGGGCGGGCGGTATCGACATGGCTCGAGGGCTCACGGAGGGCAGTTCCGGCGGCGGCTACCGCTCCAGGCGGAGCATGATCTCCGCCATCCGCGCCTCGATCCAGTCACAGATCGCGTTGCCGTCCATCCCGGTCATCTCCTCTTCGGGCCCCATCGCGTACCGGCCGTCGCCCGGGACATCTCGCCAGACCAGACCCACGTGGATGATGCCCGGCTCCCGGAATCCCAGATGCCCCTGGATCACCTTCAACACTCCGGCGTCCGGGCCGGGTGCCGCGAACGACGCGGCAGCGGCGGGAATTTCACCTGCCCCGGAGACCCCGTCTCCGGAGAGGAGCCCGGCCACCGACTCGGGGTCACGGCCCGCATCGACGGCGGGTAGCAGACCGACCACCTCGCGCCCCAGGGCCTCCGGACCGCATTCGGCGATATCGAAGCCACCGGAATGGGCCACGGTCTCCCCCGGCCGCTGGGTGATCACATAGCCACGATCGTCACGACGGACCGCGTGGACCCGGACACATTGCTGCGGATCGGTATGGTGGCGCTCGTTCCACAGGTTCGCGGTGACCATGATGTCGGGCCTGATGAGCGTGTGAATCATGACGTCGAATTCCGGGTCCGCCAGTTGCCGCAGGCCGGCGCGCACCTCGTTCTTCTCGGCCTCGTAGTCGTCCGCGAATTTGGTGTCGCTGGTGAAGGTGAACGGGCGCGGCAGCCGGCCGCCGATACGGCGGTCTTCGCAGAGCACCTTGAACTGCAGACCGGTGAGCCTCCAGCGGTATTCGACGGACTCAGGCACCGGCGGTCATTCCTCGATTTCCATATTCCGGTCGAGCCGGGTCACCAGCAGATCCATCTGCTCATCGATCCACGCCGTCAATTCCTCGGTCCCCATTCCCGTCGCGGACGGTGCCGGATGGTTCATCGGGATCACGTACCGGCCGTCCCCCGCGACATCGCGCCACAGCATTCCCATCTCGATACGACCGCGGGGACCGTATTTCGACCGTCCCTGGACCACCCGGAGGGAGCCACTGCGCACAGCGGCCGTACGCAAGAACGTCAGCGCTCGGTCGTAGTCGTTACCACCGTCTTCGTTCTCGTCGTCGTCGTAATCGGAGATGATCGAACCGGATGAGCTGTATCCGGGTTCGAACCTGGGATCACGGGTGGTGTCGGGAATCGCGGTGTCGGGCAGTCGTCCCGCCCGGGCGAACGGCACCCGGGACAGCACGATCTCGCCCAGCGCGTGCGGATCGCATTCGACGATATCGAAGCCGGCGGCGTGGTGCACCGTCTTGCCGGGCCGCTGGGTGATCACGAACCCCCGGGCGCGCTGCCGGAACGCGTGCACCCGGACCCGCGTTTCGGGGTTGTCGAAATCCTCGTCGCCACCGAACGCCTGCAGACTCACGAAGACATCGGGTTTGGCGAGCGCGACACCGAACGCGTCCAGTTCGCCGTTGTGGCGTGCCCGCAGATCCCGGGCGACCTCCGTGAGCTCCCATTCGAGGTCGTCGGCCCAGCGGATGGAACTGGTGAAGACAAGCGGCCGCGGCAACCTGCCTTCGGTGTGCTCTCCGCACAGGGCCCGGAACTCCAGATCGGTGAGCCCCCAACTCCTCACGGTTCGATCACCGGCTTCACCCGGTCCGGAATGTCGAAGACATCGTCCATATTCTCGCGACCCTGCAGGAACTTCGGCGCCTTGTAGTCGTTCTGGCCGCCGGAATTAGCGGCACCGGCCCCCGGAGCGCCGCCCATCGGCGCTCCACCCATCGGTGCCGAGGAACCGGTGGGCGACTGATGGCCGCCTGCGGGATCCATTCCCGGCCCGGCCAACGCGGCCCTGGGGAACAGCTGCGACTGCGCCTGCTGCGGTTCGGGGTAGGGCGCCATGGGCTGCTCCGGAGTGGGAACACCGCCCGGCACGCCCGCGCCACCACCGCCGGCCCCGGCCCCGGCGCCGCCGCCGAACGCATTGGCCAGCTGGTCGAGCTGCTCCCGAGCGGGATCCAGCATGCCCTGGAGGTGCTGCTGGATCTGGCCGGGATCCAGCATCCGGGCCAGTTCGTCCATACCCGGAAGACCACCGCCGAGCTGAGCGAAGGCCTGGATGCCCTGGGTGAGCAGGTTGGACAGAATTCCCAGTGGGTCCTGACTGCTGCTACCGCCGGCCCCGCTTCCGCCACCCGCGCCCGACCAGCTGTTGCCCGGGGCGCCGTCACCGAGCCCGCCGCCGAGGCCACTGCCGCTGCCCGAACCGGAACCGTCGCCGAACAGCGTATCCGCTTGACCGAAGGGCGAGTTCTCGTCGTACAGCGACGAGAGCGGGGTGTTCTTCAGCTCTTCGGGCATCTCCTCCAGTGGGACACCGGTGAGCTGCGAGAGCGCGTCCGCCAGCGACGGCTCGCCGGAACCGTCCGATGCCGTGATCTTCCGGTTCTTCAGCGCGTCCGGCAGCTCGGAGATCGGGATACCCGTGAGCTTGCTCAGGATATCCGCGGCCGTCGGGTTCTCCGGCATCTCGCTGCCACCGCCGGTGGAGTCCGAACCGGGTCCGCCCTCCGAGCCGGGACTGTTGCCGGCAGTCGACCCGGGGCCGCCGCCTCCGCCGCCGAGCAGATCCTCGGCCGACGGCATCTTCGGCATCGACGGGCTCTGCTGCTTGCCGGTGTAGGCCGGGCTGCCGCCGCCGCTTTGCCCGCCGGGACTTCCGCCGCCCGATTCGCTACCGCCCGAGGAGGCCGTTTCGGGCATGGAGGGCATGGGCGGGCCCGAAGAGGCGGTTTCGGGCATGGACGGAATGGAGGGTCCGCCGCCCGAGGATTGGGTGGGCGTACTGGCCGGCCCGCCGCCACCAGACGAGTTGCCCTTCGAACCGGCTCCGATGGGCGTGCTGTATCCGGTGGAACCGTTGCCCATTCCGGCGCCGCTGCCGGGGCCGCCGCCCGAACCGTTCTGCCCACCGGTGTAATCGGACCCCTGGCCGCTGCCGGAACCGCCACCGGAACCTCCGGGGCCCTGGTCGGTGTTCTGACCGTCTTCGAAGCCCTGCTCGTAGCCGTCCTCATAACCGGATTGGTAACTGCTGCCGCTACCGGAACCACTACCACTACCGGAACCACTGCCACTGCCGGAACCACTGCCACTGCCGGAACCACTACCGCTGCCACTGCCACTGCCGGAACCACTACCGCTGCCACTGCCACTGCCGGAACCGCTGCCGCTGCCGCTGCCGGACCCACTACCACTACCGCTACCGGAACCACTACCGTCACCGTTGCCCTCCGGCTTGGTGATGGGCCCGTCCAGGACGGGCATGACCTTCACCGTTTCCTTCATCGGTTCGAGGTAGTAGGTGTTGAGGTAGCCCCGGAAATCCCCGAGGTCCGGTTCATGACAGCCACCCGGCTCCGTCGCGACACCGGGCATGAATGCCTTCGTGTACGCCAAGAACGTCGCCGCGTAGGCCATATTGTCGCGAACCTGCTCGATGGAGTCGATCAACGGCTGGACTCCGTTGCGGTAGTTGCGGACCGCCTCCTGCGCCCCCGCCGAGCCCGTGCCCTTCCACGAGTCGGCCAGCGGGAAAATGGTGTTCACCAGGCCGTTCAGCTTGTTGCCCAAATCGCTCGCCAGCGACCCCCAGGTCGCCGAACGATCCATGACCGCCTGCGCGTTGATGGACTGACCGTGGTCGTACATCTCGCGCCAGGACACCGCGTCCTGCGCCTCGACCTTGATGGCGTCGCCCGGATCCTTGTTACCGCCGTAGTTCTTCACACCGGTCGGAATATCGGGGCCCTTGCCGGAGAACAGCGTCTGCCAGTCCGGCGGTTCGACCGCGCCGCCGACCGTGGCGGGATTGTAATCCGCCGCACCCTCCCCCGGTTTGATGGCCGCGAGCTGGTCTTTCGACGCCTGATCGACATCCTTGTAGGCCTTGCCGGCGGCGATGAACAGCTGACTCATACCCTCGAGCACCGTGGCGTGCTCGCGCAGAATCTCGTACAGCCGACCGGCCTTCTTGCTGTACACGCCGGCGAGCTGATTACTGGACCCCAATGCGCCGAAGGGCGCCGGATCCAGCATATCCAGCTTGTGCTCGGTGATGGCATCGGCCATTCCCCGCAGATCATCGACCAGATCGGCGGCCGCCCGGGCCGCGGTGATCGCATCCTTCGGGGTGAACTGCAGATGTCCCTCGTTCGCCTGCGTCGTGAGACTCGACAGCGTATTCAGGTCCAATGCCATGAGCGTTCACTTTCCGTCGTATTCGGCGACCGGCGCCTGCTGCGGCACCGCGGGGCCCGTCATGATCGGATGCGTTGTCAGTCCCGGTCCGCGACCACGGAAACCGGCCCCGGATCGTCGGGCTCATCCGGTTTGTTCCCCGGCCAGTCCGGTGAGTCGGGCGATACGATCGGCGTTTTCGGCGGCTGGGGTATCAACCCCGCCAGATCCGGCGCGCCCTCGACCATCTCGGAGAGTTTCGGCAGCGAATTCCGGTGCTCCATAACAGGTTCCATGAGCTGCCGGGCCTTTTTCTGGACCTGCGCCGCGGCATCCTGAACGGCTTTGGTGATCGCCACCGCGATCTCGTCCATCGTCAGGTCCAGAACATCGCCGGCGAATTTGGTGTCGATGAGCAAGCCGTCGGCATTCACCGTCACCTCGATCCGCTTCTCCTCGGCGAGGACCGTGGCGGTGAGCAAGGAACGCTTCTTCTGCACTTCCGCGATGCTGCGCATCTGATGGCTCAGGCCGGACAGCATGGTCGCCATATCTTCCTGCAGACGTTCGTTCACCACGGTGCTTTCTCAGTCCTTCCGGTCCGGGGCCTCCGCGAAGACCGCACCCCCGGATTACAACGCACCAGCGTGAATTCCTCGTGGCCTGCAAGGAAATTCGTCGTCGGACCTCGGTACATCGCGCGGTCCGGCCCGGCACCGGAGGTACATTCGGTTTCGATCGTGGTCGCATCGACAGGTGGAGCATTGGACATGGATCCCGCACGCTGCGTTGTCCTGGTACCGGTCGGCAGCCGGATCGAACCACCGTGCGAATCCGCGCTCGAGGAACTGGAACGACGCGGCTACCCGGTATGGCGGGTGCCGGGCGGCGCGGCGATCGACCAGGTCCGCAGCCAGCTCGCCACCGACGCGCTCGCGGCGGGTTTCGAGGAGCTGATGTGGATCGACTCCGATACCGGATTCGAGGCCGATGCCGTGGACATGCTGCGGTCCCACGATCTCCCGGTGGTGAGCGGTATCTGCGTCAAGAAAGGCCAGCGCGCACTGGCCTGTCATGTGCTGCCCGGAACCGCGAAGTTCGAGCTCGGCGCAGGCGGCGGACTGGAGGAAATCCTCTACGCGGGGACCGGATTTCTGCACACCCGGCGTTATGTGTACGAGGACATCGTGAAACAGGAGAAGCTGCCGGTCTGCAACGAGCGGTTCGGCCGGACGCTGATCCCGTTCTTCCTCCCGCTCGTCGTCCCCGAGCCCGACGGCGGCCACTGGTATCTCGCCGAGGACTACTCCTTCTGCGAACGCGCACGGCGCAGCGGCCACGCCATCCACGCCGACACCCGGTTCCGGCTGGACCATATCGGCACCTACAGCTACAGCTGGGAGGACGCCGGCGCCGAAAAACCGCGTTTCGCCAGCTATACCTACCGATTCAACTGACCCCGGGTGGCGCGGGACCGCCGGTGACCGGCCGGCGGATTCCACGCGCCACCGCTGTCGGTCAGAACTCGCTGTCCATAGACCGCAGCTGTCCGACCGCGTCGCGCTGACCGGTGGCGAACGCGCCGAAGGTGCCGGAGATCCCGTCGACGCCGTCGAGCAGATTCGGTTTCGAGGTGCCGTACCCGTCCTTGTTCTTACCGTCGACGAATTTTCGGCCGAAGGAGTCGTTGCCCCAGGGCTGCTGGGTCGACTCGTCCTCGATACCGTCCAGCCGGCTACGCAGCTCGGTACCCACACCCTTCACCGAATCGGCCAGGTCCTGGGTCAGCAGCGCGGCCCTCTCCAACTGGTCCGGATCCACCTCTACGCGATCCACCATGGCGTGCTCCTTCCTCGTTCCGGCTGCCCGCCGGATCACTACAACGTGAACGGCACGTCCACGCCGGAATTGCCGGTCCCCGGGTCACCACCGAACACCTGACCCGACCGCACCACGGTGCCGTCGGGCACCACCGCGCCCGGCAGGATCACCGCGCCCTCGTGCACCACCACGTCCTTGCCCACGACGGCGCCCGGATGCACCTGCGCACCGCGGTGGATCTCGGCGTTCTCGCCCACCACCGCGCCGTCCTGAACCGTCGCCCCCGAATGGACGACCGCACCCGCCCGGATCTCCACGTCCTTGCCCACCGTGGCCCCGGCCTGCACCTCGGCTCCGGGCCCGACCGTTGCCGACGGGTCGACGACCGCCTCCGGCGAGATGATGGGCCGCGGCGGGTCGGAGCCGGGGCCGTCCGGATCGCCGGGGCCGTCCGGCGGGACCGCTCCCTCGGGTAACCAGCCGTCACCCGGCGCATCCGGCGCCGAGAAGGCGGCGATGGGGTACGGAACCCGCATCGGCCAGCGCTGGGGGCGCGGTTTCCCGCGCACGTCCTTGCCCTCGCCGAGATGGTCGTGCACATGGCCCGGGTTCTGCCGGTGATTTTCGCGGTAGGCCTCGTAGGCCTCGCGTGAATCGGGAGTCAGACCCTGCAGCTGCCACAGCGGCAGCCTGTTCGGGGCGGGAGGCGGAGCCGCCGGCGCGTGGCCCGGCGGAGGCGGCGGCGGATAGTTGGGCGCCGGTGGGTGGTTCGCGGGCGGCGGAGGCGGCGGATAGTTGGGCGCCGGTGGGTGATTCGCGGGCGGCGGCGGGGGCGGGTAATTCGGCGCCGGCGGATAGTTCGCGGGCGGCGGAGGCGGCGGGTAATTCGGCGCCGGCGGATAGTTCGCGGGCGGCGGGGGTCCCAACGGGAGCGCCTGTGATTCGTTGTCGCTGTTGCTGGTTCGTGGATCCCACGGGCCCTCCTCCGTGGTCGACGGCGATACGGGTCGCGACCCGATTTCGGAATCCTGGACCGGCGGGGGCGGGAACGCGGGCCGGATGGGACGCGGCGCCACGATCTCGGGGAACCGGTTCGGAGGCGGCGGCTGCGGGATACGCGTGCCGTCGTTACCACCCGGCGGCGGGCCGTACCCACCCGGCGGGCCCTGCGGCGGCATCGGGAACTGCGACAGCAAGGTGTCGAAGGAGATATCGGACTCGGCCGGCGAACGGCTACCCTCCGACCCCTGATCCCGGCCCTCGTACGGGTTCGGGGAATGATCGCCGGACCGTTCCTGCTCGGTCAGCGGCGAAACCGATCGCGAAGGCAGCGGCAGCGCCTGCTCCTCCGCTGTCAACGGCGAGACCGTCCGCGACGGCGGCCCCTGGTCCCGGTTCGGGTTGTGCGGGGGCGGGACCGGACCGGACGAGCGCGACGTGTCCGAGGACTGCTGCGAGGACCCGGGAGGCTGGTTCGGGTTCACCGGAGGCGGCGCGGGCCGTCCCGTAGTGATCGGGCCGTCCTGTCCGCCGATCGGCCCGTGGAACTGCGCGGGCATATTCGTCATCGGAATATCGTCGGGGCGCATCGGCGGGCCCTCGGAATCTGGTGAAAGCGGTACCGCCCCGGAGTTGTCCAGCGCACCCCCGAATCCGAGCGGTCCCTGCGGACCTCCCAGCGGCCCCGAGAGCGACGTACCCGAGCGCGAACCGCCCGTGAGACCCTGGGTCTCCGGCGCGGACCGCTGCTGCGAAGGCGGGGCCGGCTGCTGCTGCGCGCTCGACTGCCCGGGCTGCTGCTGTGATGCCGAAGGCTGCGGAGCCGGGTTGACCGGTCCCTGCTGACTTCCGGACGGCACATTCGGCTGGCCTCCGGACGGCACATTCGGCTGGCCTCCGGCCAGGGGCGCGCCGCCGTTCCCGCTGACGGCCGGCCCCTGCTGAGATCCGCCGAAATCGTGTACGCCCAGGGTCGGGCTGTCCGATCGCGGGCCGCCCAACGGTGCGTCGTAGAGAGAACCGGCGTCGGAGTCGGTGAACCACCCGTGCTGCGGCATCCACATGGAGTTGTTGCCGAGATTCACCGGCGCGCCCGGGTCTCCGTCCAGCGGACTCCCGTTGCGGAAACCGCCCTGGTAACCACCCTGATCGGAGTTCCCGCCGTACTCGCTGAAACCGTCGTCACTCCCGCGGTCACCGCCGTACCCCCCGAAACCGCCATCACCCCCGCGGTCACCGCCGTACCCCCCGAAACCGCCATCACCCCCGCGGTCACCGCCGTACCCCCCGAAACCATCGTCACCCTCGCGATAGCCCTCGGAGCCGCCGAATTCGCTGCTCCGATCGCCGAACGAACCCTCGCTACCGGCGTCGTAGTCCCGATTCCCGCCGCCGAAGCCGCCCTGCTCGTTGCCGAACGACTGCGAGTTCTGCTGGAACAGCCCGCCATCCCCCTGCAATCCCCCCGTGTTCCCGGCGCCCCCCGTGTTCCCTGTGCCCCCGAAATTCCCGTCGAACCCACCCGCAGGCGTCAGCGGACCCCCACCGTTCAGACCACCGCCACCGTTCAGGCCACCCCCGCCGTTGACACCGCCCCCACCGTTGATGCCGCCACCACCGTTCAGGCCACCGCCACCATTCAGGCCACCGCCACCATTCAGGCCACCCCCGCCGTTCACACCGCCCCCACCATCGAGGCCGCCACCACCGTTGACACCGCCCCCACCATCGAGGCCGCCACCACCGTTGACACCGCCCCCACCGTCGAGGCCGCCACCACCATTCAGGCCGCCACCACCATCGACACCACCCCCGCCCCCATCGGTGGTGCCGGTCGTTGCGGCGGGCGGTGCCGGAGCGAACAGCCCGTCACCGCTGTACCGCGGCAACCGCCACAGCTGACCGCGGAACCAGTGGTCCGACCGGAAATGCGAGGCGTCGGTGAAGCCGTCTGCCGTCTTCGGGATATAGCTGTTGAACGCCGCGCCACCGCGGACGCCGCCGACTATGCCGCCCTGCGCGATATTGCCGACCCAGCCCGGCCCGTTGGCGAAGGCCGAGAAATCACCACCGGCGGCCAGCGCGGTGGCGAGGTTGCCGAAGACGGCGCCGAAAGCGTCGGAGGTGGCACCGATGAACATTCCCCGGAAGGTCCCCATCGCGGGGTTGTAGACCATCTTGCTGGGCAGCTTGCTGAGGCCCTTGTCGATGAATTCACCGAAGTACCGGCCGAATTCGCGGGCGGGGATGGCGCCGGCCGCGCCCCCGAGGGCGCCCAGGCCGAATTCCCTACCGTTGAACTCGTGCCGTTTTCCGTCCGCGATCTGGCCGGCCTGGATACTGCCGTTGATCGCCATCGGCACCACGGCGCCCTCGATGGCCCGGGCACCGTAGACACCCCACCCTTTGGCCGTGGGCCAGGTCGGTGTGCCTTTCACCAGGTTCTTCCAGAAATGCCCCGTCGAGGTCTTCGAGGCGCCCATCCGGGCGGCGATATTGGCGATGGTCTTCTGCACCGCGTCCTGAATGATCTTGAGCGCCGACCGGGTGGACACGATGGCGGCGGCCTCCACGGCGGGGGCGGTCGGCGGGAACAGCCACGCCCAGGCGATCTCGATGGCCAGCCAGCACAGCGTGAGGATGATGGTGAGCTTGGTGGCCTGCAGCTCGGTACCCATATCGAATGTGGAGTCGTACTGGGTCATCATCAGATCGGCGATCGACTCGAGCGACTGATCACCACTGCGGAGGGCGTCGTACCGGGCACCCATCTCGGTGCGGCCCGCACCTTCCGGATACGCGTCCATGGTCGCCTGTTTGGCCTGGTCGATCTTGGCGAGCAGCGCCGTGAGCTCTTTGCTCGCTTCTTCCCAGGCCGCGGCGACGGCCCACGCCTTGTCCTCGTCGCCGTCGGGCCATTCGGCGCCGGCGATCCAGCCCAGCCAGCGCAGTTCCTCCGGCAGATATAGGGTCATGCCGACCGGATCGCGACTGTCCGACCTCGCTGGCTCACCGCTACCTCCCTGACGGCCGACACCGTTGCCATTGCACCGTATTCGGCTGAACCCGCAGTTTCACGGAGACCAACTCGGCGCGATATCCCGGCGAACCACCAGACATCCCGCGCGGCCGCGTCCGGACCTCGAACCCCACGAATACGCCCGCCACCGGGTCTTTCACGCCGTCCCCGGATCGGAATCGTTCAGGGTGAACGGGACATCGACCTCCGGCCGGTCCGGATCCGCCGCGGGCCCGTCGGCGGTGGGCGGGATATCCGGAGCGTCCGTATCGGGCCGTGGGCCGTCACCGGGCACCGCGCCGGGCGGCAGCCAGGACACACCGGCGGCGTCCGGCGCCCGGAAGCCGGTCGGCAACGACCATTCGATCGGACGCCGGCGTTGCGGACGTCCGTGCCCGCGAACACCCGGTGACCGTCCCGGAGAATCCGGCGCCGCCACCGGGTCCGGTCCGTCGGTCAGTACTCGGTGGTCCCCATCTCCGGCCAGGTTCCGTCCTGCTCCTGCCGCCAGCTCGCCCACGCCGCGCCGACCATCGCGTCGCTGCTCGTCGGGCTGGGCAACCGCGTGCCCTTCGCTATCACCATCGAGAACTGTTCCGCCGGTTTCAGTTCCGATGTCACGTTGACCCGGTATTCGACCACCTCCGGGCTCTCGCCGATCCGCAGCAATTCGATCCGGGTCCGGCGCGGAAAGATCTGCCGTGCCGCCGGTGCCCGGCCGGCGGTCACCGCCTCCGTGTAGTCCTCCATCACCATCTGACCCGACCAGCTCGGATACTGCAGGATCACCCCGGTATCCGACGCCACGACCAGGCACGACATCCCGATCGCGCGACCGGTTTCCACGTCCTCGTCGGTGGTCTCCGGCTGGAGGAGCCAATCGCCGATCGGCATCCGGCCGATGAAGTACCGATGGCCGGCCGGAAGTGCCTCCCGGAGGTGATTGCGTACCTGTTCCTCGGTCTGTAGCGGCAGATTCATCGATCACTCCTTCCTCGATTTCGGTGGCGAGCGGATCGCCCGCGGGGTTCTGCGCAGCGCCGGTGTTCGCCTGCGCGGTGTCGATGCTCCGCCCCGGTGGGAACGCGACGAAGTTGAGGTAGGCGGTGCGCTGGATCAGCGACAACGGCGGGCTGTCCCACACCGCACCGGTGACCGGATCCCACCACACCGGTTCCGCCGCCCCCCGCGGAAAGACGACCACCGGCGCGGCGGCACCCATCACGACCAGCTGATCATCGGGCAGGGTCCGGTCGAAGGTCCCGGTGTTCTGGTCGACCTGCACGGTCACGCCGACGGCCACCGCCGCGGCACCGGGACCGAGATGCTTGACCCAGTCGTGCAGGGCGGCGAACTGCTCCGCCATCGACCGCGCGGGGAAATCGTCGAGGTCGGTCTTCGCCCACCGCAGCAGGCGATCGATCCCGTCGCCCGCGCCCGCGTCCTCGTCGTCGGGACCGGCCTGCGGGGGACGCGGTGCGGCTACCTGCGGGGCCCCGAAGAACGACGAAAGGGCCGACAGCGCGGCGTCGAAGGTGTTGAGCCCGAACCCCGGAGACGCCGGGTCCGCGGGGTTCACCAGGGTGCGGTACGGACTCGCGGGCGTCGGGAAGGACCGGGGATCGGCCGCGGTCACGAACCCGCCGCGACCGTCACCCAGCGCGTTCTCCAACGCCTGCTGCGCGACCGGATCCACCGGGCCGAAGTGCTGGTCGCGATCGGCGGCGGGCGGGGCCAGGCGCCGCGGCGGCTCCGGCTGCGACACGCTCGGACCGACCAGTGGGCCGACATTCGCCTGCACTCCCGACTTCCCGTCGACCCGGCGCCCCGGCGGCACCTCCAGGAAGCGGAAATCCACGGCGTCGGGGAACTCCCGGGCCGGCGGCGCGTCCCACGTCTGCCCGGTCACCGGGTTCCACCACACCGGTCCCGGCGCCCCGGCCGGATAGACCACCAGCAGGATCTCGGTCTCGTCGGAGAAGCTCGAGACGAGGCTGCCGGAGTACGGGTCCCGGGTACCGATCCCGATCACCGCCACCGCCGCGGAACCGGGCCCGAGGCCGTCCACCCAGTCGTGGAGGGCCGGGAAATGCGCTGCTTCCGGACCGATCTCGGAGCCGAATCGGCTCAGATTCGTCCGCCCCCAGAACTGCAGGCGGTGCAGGCCGCCGTGTTCGTCGTCGCGATAACCCCGGCCGAGCCCGGGATCCGGATAGCGCGGCACCGCGACGCGGGGCGTGCCGAGAAACGACGACAGGCCCGACAGTGCCGCGTCGATCTTGTTGTAGGAGCGTTGCGGGGATATCGGCCCACCACCGTTGACCAGCTTGCCGTAGGGCAGTGCGGTTGTCGGATAGGTACGCGGATCGGCGGCCACCACGAAGTTCCCGTCGCGATCGCGCAATGCGTCCTCGAGCGCTGTCCGGTACCCCGGATGCTCGAGTTCGTCCAGGTAGCCGCGTTCGAACCGGCGGCTCTCGGCCGGGTCGGCGAGCAGCATGGCCGCCGGCCTGCGGCGCCGCGGGCCGATGGCGGGCAGGGGGCGCGAGACGGTCGCCGGCGGCGGCAACGGTGGGCTGCCGTCCGGCGGTTCGGCGATGACGGTGCGACCGGGCGGTATCGGCAGGAACTCGACACTCGCCGAGCGCTGGTCCATGTTCTCGGGCGGGCGAACCGACATATCTCCGCTCTGCGGGTCCCACCACACCGGACCGGCCGCGCCGACGGGATAGACGACCACGAGCGCGTGCGCACCGGCCGTCTTCGGCGAGCCGTCGGGGTTGATCAGCGGATCGCCGGTGCGGGGATCGACAGCCTGCCAGCGGTTGGTGACCACGGCCGCCGAGCCCGGGCCCAGATGCGCGACCCACTTCGTGATGGCGTCGAACTGCTCCGGAACCGATCTGCCGTCGTAGTCGTAGGAATCGAACCCGGTGCGGAAGGTGTGGGTGATCCGGTCGGCGCCGCCCGCCTCGGGACCCGACGGGCCGATCACGCTGTTGGCCACCCGGAAGAACGCCGGAGCGGCGACCATCGGCCGGCCGAAGAACGTCGCCAGCGCCGCGAGTGCGCAATCCACGCAGTTGGTTTCGCGACCCGGTGCCGACAGTCCGGCGGCGTTGACGAGTTCGCCGTAGGGCCTGCCCCCGACCGGATGGACACGCGGATCGGAGTAGCGGACGAAATGTCCGTCCTTATCGCGCATCGCCTGTTCCAGGGCCCGCTGCGGGCCCGGACCCTCGAGTGGCGCCAGCTGCCCCGGGCCGTACACGCGGCTCTTGTCCGGATGCACCACCTGCCTCGGCGGCGGCGGATGCCCGTGGCGCGGGGGCGGTGGGGCCGGTGGTGGCGGGGTCGGAACCCGGCTCGGCGCCGGGGAAACGGCCGGTGAACCGGGGTCCCGTCGTTCGGATGCGGGTCCGGGACCCGGTGGGTCCGGGTCGGGCGCCGGGCGGGTGACCGGCGGTACCGGTTCGGCCGCGTGCGCTACCGGCTGCACCTGCGGTGGTTCCGCCGGCAACCGCTGTGTCCAGCGACGGAACCGCTCGCGCAGGTGGAACGGGGTTCCCGCGGGATCGTGGGGGTTCGGGGAGGAGCGGGCGGGCGGGTCACTTTCCGGGTCACCGCGCGCGGTATCGGACGGACCGGGCGGCAGGCCCCGGTCGGCGACGGGCTGCGAAACCTGCCGCGGCGACGCAGGCGCGGTGGGGGCGGCACCGGCGATCGTCCGGCCCGGCGGTATCGGGAAGAACTCGAGCTTCGCGGTCGTATCGACCAGCGACGGTGGTGGTGCGTCCCAGGTTTCCCCGGTCACCGGATTCCACCACACCGGTCCGGCCGACGACGGCGGATAGACCACCACCAGCGGTTCCGGATCATCCAGCGCGACCCGCCCGTCCGGCGCGGGCCGGGGCAGCCCGGTCTGCGGGTCGAGTCCGGGTTTCGCGGGCAGTACCAGTGCGGCCGAACCGGGCCCCAGCTGAGCCACCCAGTTGTGCAGGGCGTCGTACTGCCGCCCCATCGGCAGCGTCTCGTCGAACCCGGTGGGTTCACTACCCAGCCACCGGATCGCGCGATCCCGCCCACCGGCCTCGTCGGCTCGATCGTTACCCGCGACGGCCGGATCGGGTTCACGCCGGGCGGCGACCTCCGGTTTGCCCAGGAAGGTCGACAGCGCCGACAGGGCGGCATCGAACCGGTTGGTGCCGCGGCCCCCCAGCGCGGTGCCGCCGGGGTTGATCATCGTCCCGTAGGGGTGCTCGGAACGTGGGTGAGTGCGCGGGTCCGCAGCGATCAGGTACCTGCCGTCGGCGTCGCGCAGCGCGTCCTCGAGGGCCTTCTGGAATCCGGGATGCTCGACCTCGCGCAGCCCGCCCGGCTCGAACCGGCGGCTGTCGGCGGGGTTGTCCAGGACCGCCGGCGGTTCCGGACGGTGGTGGACCGGCGCGATGACCGGCTCCCGGACCGGATCGCGCACCGGAGCCGGCGGCGCCGCGGGCGCGGAGGCCCGCCTGTCGGCGAGGCTCGGCAGCACGCTCCGCCCGGGCGGGATCGGGATGAAATCCACCCGCACCGTGCTGTAGGTCAGCCGCGCCGTGGGACGGTCGGACATGATGCCGCCCTGCGGATCCCACCAGACCGGGCCGGCGGCGCCCACGGGATGGACGACGAGCGTCGCATGGCCACTCAGCACCGGCCGGCCGTTGCGGACCATCGGCCGGCCCGTCCGGGGGTCGCGCGGCTGCCAGTGGAACGACACGTAGGCGGCGGCCCCCTCCCCGAGATTCTTCACATAGTCGTGGATGGCGAGGAACTGCTGGTTGATCGACCGATAGCCGTCGTTGAAGGAGTTCGGCCGGTTGCCGAGCATCTGGTACAGCCGGGTCTGGTCTATCCCGTCCGAACCCCCGGTGTCGACGACGCCGTTCACGATCTGGTGATAGCGCGGGAGCGCGACCTGCGGCAGACCGAGAAACGACATCAGGCCCGATACCGAACAGTCACAGCAATTCTTGCTTCGGCCGGGGGCCGTGGTGCCACCCGCGTTGATCCGCGAACCATACGGATTGTCCGGGGACGGGAAGGTGCGCGGATCGGCGTATTTCACGAAGTTGCCGTCGTCGTCGCGCATGGCGTCTTCGAACTGCTGTTGCAGCGCCGGATCCTCGAGTGGCGCCAGCCATCCCGGCCCATACATCCGGGTGTCGTTTCCGTTGACCAATTGCGGTCCCGGCCAGGGCCGGTCGTACACCGGCTTGGGCATGACCGTCTGCTGAGAGTCCGGGATCTGCGGGGCCGGCGGCTCCGGGGGCGGCGGGACAGGACCTGCCGCAGGCACAACGGGCGGCGCCGGTTGCGTCGCCTCTTCCAGTTGCGGTCGCTTCGCGGGTCCCGCGACCGGCTGTGGTTCCGGCAACGGGCGTTTCGTTCCGGCGGTTCCGCTCGTCCCGGGTTCCGGGTCGCCGGTCGGCGAAGCGGCGGGATCGGTCATCCGGACATCGGGGTCCGTACCGTCGGGCGGGGCTCCGAGGGCGATATCGGACTCCGGCGATTCCGCGTCCTGCCGAGCCCCGTGCTGCTGCTCCGGCTCCGGTGGGACCGGCGGCGCGTTCTGCTCGTCGCTGCCCGGGTCCGTGGTTCCCACCCGCTCCGGCGGCGGGGCCGTGCGAAGCGAGAGGTCGGGTCGCGGGACGAGTTCGACCGGCCCCATGGTCGGCGCGGGCGCACTCCGAGTCGTCTCGTGCAACAGGCGGCGCAGTCGTTGTCGCAATTGCAGCGGCGCGCCGGACGGGTCGGCCAGCGGCTCGAACCGAGTGTTTCCGGCCTCCCTTCGATCGCCCGGTGCCCCGGCCGGTCCCGGCGGAGTGGGGCCCGCCGCGGCCGGTGGCGGTACCGGCGCCGCCGGGGACGTATCGACACTCCGGCCCGGCGGTATCGGGATGAAACCGAATCCGGCCGTGGCGCGGACCAGGTTTTCCGGCGGGCCGTCCCAGGTTTCGCCGCTGACCGGGTTCCACCACACCGGCCCCGAGGCACTCGGCGGGTAGACGATCACGGTGGGCTGCATGATCGTCACGGGCCGGTTCTGCGGGTCGCGCAGTATCGCGCCGGTGCCCGGATCCCGCTGCGGGACAACGCTGAACACCAGCGCGGCGGAACCCTGACCCAGATGATGGATCCAGTTGTGCAGATGGGTGTACTGCTGAGCCACCGGTTGCGAGCGGTCGAAATAGTTCGGCGTACTCTGCAACCACTGCGCAGCCCGCACATGCCCGGACTGTTCGTCCTTCCCGTCGAATCCGTTGGGGCCCAGATCCGGGTGCCGAGGAGCGGCGACCTGCGGGTTCCCGAGAAACGACGAGAGCGCCGACAGCGCGGCATCGATCTTGTTCGAGGCGCGGCCGGGCAGCGCCGGACCACCCGCGTTGATCATCCTCGCGTACGGATCGCCCGGTGTCGGAAAGGTCCGCGGATCGGCGCCGGCCACGAAACCGCCGGAGCCGTCAGTCAGGGCGTCCTCGAGCACCTTCTGCAGGCCCGGATGTTCGACGGGATCGAGATGGCCGGGGCCGAAGGTCCGGCTCTGCGCGGGATCCGTCAGCCGCGCCGGAGGGTCGGGACGAGTGTGGACCGGCTGGACCACCGGTCCCGGAGGCGGTGCCGGTGGCGGCACGGGAACCGGCGGGGCGGGGGTGGTGTTCGCATCGAGCACCACCCGGCCGGGCGGAATCGGAATGAAGTCGACCTTGGCCGTCGACGCGACCATATCCGGCGGCGGCCCGTCGGACATCCCGCCGGATTGGGGATCCCACCACACCGGACCGGTAGCGCCCCGGGGGTAGACGATCACCGTGGCGTGGGCGTAGGTCTTCGGCTTTCCGTTCTCGAGTACCGGCGCACCGGTCGCCGGATCGATCACCGGCCACTCGTTGTTGACGAAGGCCGCCGACCCTTCTCCGAGATGGGCGATCCACTCGTGCATGGCGGTGAACTGCTCCGGGATCGACCGGCTGCCGTCCCGGTAGCTGTCCGGATAGGTCCGCAGCATATGGAAGACCCGGTTGAGGGCCTTCTTCTCGTTACCCACGGTATCGACGACACCGTCGACGATGTCCGGATAGCGCGGGGCGGCGACCTCGGGGCGGCCGAGGAAGGTCGCGAGCGCCGATATCGCGCAATCGAGACAGTTGTTGCCGCGCCCCAGCGCCCCGGGTCCCCGGATATTGATCAACTCGCCGTACGGCGTGCCACCGGCCGGGTGGGTGCGCGGATCGGCGTATCGGATGAAAGCCCCGTCGTCGCCGCGCAGTGCGTCCTCGAGCGCCCGCTGCGATTCCGGGTTGTCGACGGGGGCGAGCAGTTCCGGGCCGAACACCCTGGTCTTCGACGGGTTGGTCAGGAGCATGGGCGGCTCCGGACGCCGCCGCACCGGGGGATCGGGGGTCGTGCTCTGCGGCGCAGCGGGGTCCGCGGGCTGTGTCTGCGGCGCCGTCTCGGGCTGCGACTGCGGGCCCGGTTGCCGGATCGGCGGCGGATCCTGCGGACCGGCGGTCACCGGTATCGGCACCGGCGGCACAGGCTGCTGCGCCGCGGCCCGGTGCGGGCCGGTGGGGGATCCCTCCGAGCGCGCCTTCTTCGACGGTGGCTCCGGCTCGGGAGTCGACTCCGTCCCGGGATGCGGCCGCTTCGGCCTACCGGCGCCTTCCTCTACCTCGGTAGAGGGCTGCTGCCCGCCCTGGTTCGCGGGCGGGGTCCGCGGCGCCGGTGAACTCTGGCTCTGGGCCGGTGAACTCTGATGTTGCGCCGGTGAACTCTGCGCCCGATCGGGTGTGTTCTGTTGCTGGGCAGTCTGATTCGCGGCGGGCGGCGGCTGCGGCGCGGGAACCGGGGACACCGGATTCGTCGTGCCGGATGACGGGGCGGGCATACCCGGATCGACCAGCGGGAGCGCTGGGGGTGCGAAGTTCGCCGAGATCTGGGTATCGGCGAGCCAACTCGGAGTCCCGTCCCACGAATCCCATGCCCCGGCGTATTCGGGACCGGCCAGACCGGCCCAATCGAAATCGTCCTGCCGCTCGGTCGATTCGGTCGCGCCGATCTCGGTGGGATACCGCGGCTGTCCGGTCTCCGGGTCGATCTCCGGCGGCGGATCCGTCCGGGCGGGAGAGGTGTTCGATTCGGGACCCGAGGTGCCGCCCAGCGGTTCGGCAGGTGTGCTCGATACGGGAGGCGTCGCGCGCTGGGCCGCGGAACTCGACTGCGCGGCCGGTGCGTCCGATCGCCCCGGCTGCGGCTGCCCTGTCGATGGGGTCGAGGTCGTGGACTGCCCGGGCGGGGGCGGCGGCCCGGTCTGAGTCGACCCGGCGACCGGGGTGGCCGGCGGCGAGGGCGCCCCGGCCGGTTGCGGGGATCCGGTGACCGGATCGTCGCCGAATCGGCGGTCGGTCACCCCGCTCTCGGTATCCGATCGGTCGGTGAGCGGGTCCTCTGTCTGCACGTTGTGCTGATCCGACCGCTGCCCGTCTTCGTGCGTCTCCGAACGCGCCGGATCGTTGCGCTGCTCCCCGCGGTCGTCCGAGGCCGCTGCCTCGATGTGCTCGGACGAGCGGTCTCCGGTGAGACCTTCCCGCCCGCCGTCCTCCGAAACCCGCTGGTCACCGGAGATGTCGTCCTGACGATTCGACTCGGTGCCGCCGCGATCGCCCTCCGGCTCCCCGACCTTGTCGCCATGCTCCGAGGAGCCGCCGACCCTGCCGTCGCCCTCGGATGCCTCCCCGATCCTGCCGCCGCTCTCCGACGACTCGCCGGACCCGCTGACGCCCCCGGACGATCCCTCGAACTCGCCGCCGCCCTCCGACGACTCACCGAACCCGCTGACGCCCCCGGACGACCCCCCGACCTTCCCGCCGCCCTCCGACGACTCGCCGACCGTTTCGCCGTTCTCCGACGACCCCCCGAGGTCCCCGCCCTGCTTCGACTCCATACTCCCGAAGCCGCCACCGTTTCCGGTGAATACGTTCGCGGGCGGCTGCTGCTGTTCGCCGGACGGACTCTGCGGCCAGGTGGCCGATCCGTGGGGTTGTTTCGGCGTGAGATCGGCGGTCGGCACCGTGCGCGGGCCGCCCGGATCTTCCCGCCCCGACTCGTTGCCGCGCTCTGCGGTCTCCGGACCGGATCGGAATCCATCCCCGGGTGCCTTCTCGCCCTGCCCGGGCGCGTCCGGGATCTGCTCCCCCGGAACGGAACCGTCACCCCCCTGGGAATCGGTGAAAGCCGGACCGCTGCGCCCGAATACGTCACCGCCACCACCGGTCCACCCACCGCCGTGTCCCATCGGACCGAATCCGAAGGTCGACGGATCGGCCGCCCCGACGATCCCGCCCTGGATGAATCCGCCCGCGACCCCGATACCGGTGAGCGTGTCCTCCAGACTCTGCCCGGAGATCGCCGAGACGAACAGGCTGCCGAAAATCCCCGCGACCCCGTCCGAGGTCGCGCCGACCACCGTGTTCTGCCCGGCTCGTCCCCAGATAGTGCCGAACCCACCACCGAAGACATTGCCGAAGCCCTTGTTCATCCCCTTGGCGACCGCGCTGCCGATCGGTTCCGCGAAACCACCGGCTCCGACGCCGTATCCCCATTCCTCCCAGTTGAATTCGTCGCGTTTCCCGGCGGCGATCTGCCCGGCCTGAATGGCCCCGTTGATCAAACCTTCCTCGGCCGCGCCCTGTAGCACCTCCTGGCCGAACTGGCCCCACCCCTTGGCCGTGGGCGCCACCGGCTTACCGGCCAGCAGACTTTTCCAGAAGCCGCGTTTCACCGTCGGCGCACCCAGTTTCGAGGCCAGCGCGGAGATGGCCCGCTGCGTGGCGGTGGTCACCGCCTGCAGTGTCGCCCGGGTGGTGCCGACGGCCGCGGCCTCCACCGCCGGCGCGGTCGGCGGGAACAGCCAGGCCAAGGCGATCTCGATGGCCAGCCAGCACAGCGTGATGATGATGGTGAGCTTCTGCGCCTGTAGTTCGGTGCCGATATCGAAGGTCGCGTCCGCCGTGCCCAGCATGGAATTGCCGAGCGCCTCCAGCGACGATTCGCCGCTGCGCAGCGCGTCGTACTGCGCGCCTATCTCCTCGCGCGCGGCCCCCGCGGGATAGGCGGCCATGGTCGCCACCTTGGCCTCGTCGATGGCGGCGAGCAGAGCCAGCAGTTCGCCTGCGGCCTCTTTCCAGACCCCGGAGACCTCCCACGCCTTGTCCTCGTCACCGTCGGGCCACTCCGCACCGGCGATCCAGCCCAGCCAGCGCATCTCCTCCGGAAGATAGAGGCTCATGGATCACCGGCCACACATCGACTCGAGGACTGCGACGGGTTCGGGTCGGTCCACCCGTCCGGCCACCTCCACTTCGCACGGAATCGCCACCGCGTGCGGACTCATCACCGACCGCACGGGGACTGCGTCACACACGATTACATCGCACGAGATTGAATTTTCTATGGCGCGCAGGCAAATTCGCGGACCATTCGGCTGCCGGAACGACGCGACGCCGGAACCCGGGGCTACCGGGTTCCGGCGTCGTTCGCGAGGCCGGCGCGAGTGGTCAGCGGGAGGTTTCGGGCCCTCCGCTGCGTTCGCGCACCTCGGTGATGATGGCCGAGAAGTCGCGGCCGCCCGAGGTCTCGTTGAATTCGCGGTAGATCTCCGCGGCCAGCTGTCCGATCCGGCCGTCGACCCCGTTGGCGCGCAGCGCCTCCACGGCCAGGCCGAGATCTTTGTTCATCAGTGCGGTGGCGAACCCCGGCTGGTAGTCGTTGTTCGCCGGGCTGGTCGGCACCGGGCCCGGAACCGGGCAGTAGGTGGTCAGCGCCCAGCTCTGTCCGGACGCCGTGGACACCACATCGAAGAAGGACTGGTGGCTCAGCCCCAGCTTCTCCCCCAGCACCAGCGCTTCGGACAGCCCGATCATGGAGATGCCCAGCAGCATGTTGTTGCAGATCTTGGCGGCCTGCCCGACACCGGAGGCGCCGCAGTGCACGACCTTGGCGCCCATGACCTCGAGCACCGGTCGCGCCTCGGCGAAATCGGCGTCCGCGCCGCCGACCATGAAGGTCAGCGTGCCGGCGGCCGCCCCGGCCACGCCCCCGGAGACCGGAGCGTCCAGCGCCCGGTGCCCCATGGCCACCGCGGCGTCCGCGGCCGCCTTGGCGTCGGCCACGTCGATCGTCGAGCAATCGACGAACAGGGTGTCCGGCTCCGCCACCTCCAGCAGCTCGGCGTAGACATTCCGCACCAGTGCGCCGGTGGTGAGCATCGTGATCACGATGTCGCGGCCGGTGGCCGCGGCGACGCCGGTATCCACCAGGGCGACACCGTCCGTGCGAGCCTGTTCCCGGGCGGCCGGCGAAGGGTCGAAAGCGTGTACGTCGTACCCGGCTTTCACCAGATTCGCCGCCATGGGACCGCCCATATGGCCGAGCCCCAGGAACCCGATCGTCTTCGTCACTTGCTCTCCTCCGGGGTGATCAGATTCAGTTCACGGTCCCCCAATTCGGCGAAATACGCGTCGACCTGCGCCGCGTTCACCTCGGCCAGCGCCGCCGGACGCCACTGCGGGTTCCGGTCCTTGTCCACGACCTGGGCGCGAATGCCCTCGACCAGATCGTGCGAGGCCAGCGAGGCGATCGAGACCCGGTACTCCTCGTTCAGCACCGCTTCGAGACTGCCCGCCCCGCGCGCGGACCGCAGCGACCGCAGGGTGACCTGCAGCGCCACCGGCGATTTGCCGAGTATCGCGGTGGCCGCGGCGTTCGCCTCGGTATCGGCGTGTTGCTGCAAATGTGCCACGATCTCGGCGACCGTTTCCGCGCCGTAGCAGGCGTCGATCCAGTCACGCTGCCCGAGCAGCGCCGATTCCGGCGCCTCGGTGGCGTATTTGGCGATGGCGATATCGGCGGCCTCGCTCTGCAGCGTGGTCAGCAGCGCCGGGATCTGGTCGGCGGGCACGAAATAGTCCGCGAACCCGGTGGCGAGCGCGTCCCCGGCCTTCATCCGCGCCGTGGTGAGCGCGATATGGGTGCCCAGTTCGCCGGGGGCCCGCGACAGCAGGTAGGTGCCGCCGACATCGGGAATGAACCCGATTCCGACCTCGGGCATCCCGATCGTGGACCGTTCGGTGACGATGCGGTGGCTGCCGTGCGCGGACAGCCCGACCCCGCCGCCCATCACGATTCCGTCCATCACCGCGACATACGGTTTCGGATAGCGGCCGATGAGCGCGTTGAGGATGTACTCGTCGCGCCAGAACCTCCCGGTGGCCGAATCCGCGGCGGCGCCGACGTGTCCCGCGGCCTGCTGTTCCTTGGCGTCGTGGTGGATGGCGACGATATCGCCGCCCGCGCACAACCCCCGCTCGCCCGCGCCGGTGAGGGCGACGGTGCGCACCGATTCGTCGGTCGCCCAGGCCCGCAGCTGCTCGGTGATGGTCAGGGTCATCGCGTGATTGAGCGCGTTGATGGCCTTGGGCCGGTTCAGGGTGATGAGTCCGAGTCCGTCACGCTGTTCGATCAGGACTTCGGGTTCGTCGCTCATAGATTTCCTTTCGCGCGCGCATCCGGGCGCTGTCCGCTCATGGCGCGCCCGCCACCGAGGCAGTCATCGACCGGGCCACGACCATCCGCATGATCTCGTTGGTGCCCTCCAGGATCTGGTGCACCCGCAGATCCCGGACGATCTTCTCCAGACCGTATTCGGCCAGGTAACCGTAACCGCCGTGCAGTTGCAGCGCGGTGTTGGCGACCTCGAACCCCGCGTCGGTGGCGAACCGTTTCGCCATCGCGCACAGTTCGACCTTGTCCGGCGCGTCCTCGTCCAGGGCGGCCGCGGCCCGCCACAGCAGCGTCCGCGAGGCTTCCAGCTTGGTCCGCATATCGGCCAGTTCGAACTGCAGTGCCTGGTTGTTCAGCAGCGGCGCGCCGAACGCGCTGCGCTGGGCCAGATAGGGCACGGTCTTCTCGAGCGCCGCCTGCGCGCCGCCCACCGAACACGCCGCGATGTTCAGGCGGCCGCCGTTGAGCCCGTTCATGGCGATCCGGAAACCGTCGCCCTCGGCGCCGAGCCGGTTGGCGACCGGGACGCGGGCGTCGGTGAGGATCACCTGCCGGGTGGGCTGGGCGTTCCAGCCCATCTTCTTCTCGTTCGGGCCCACCTCGAGACCGGGGGTGTCCGCGGGGATGACCAGCGTCGAGATGCCCCGGGCCCCGCTGTCCTGGGTGCGGACCATCATCACGTACACATCGTTGCTGCCCGCGCCCGAGATGAACTGTTTGGAACCGTTCACGACATAGTCGTCGCCGTCGCGCACCGCGCGGGTGGTGATGGCGGCGGCGTCGGAACCGACCCCGGGTTCGGTGAGCGCGTAACTGGCCAGCAGATCCATCGCGGTGAGCCCGGGCAGCCACCGGCGGCGCTGGTCATCGTCGCCGTAGGCGTCGATCATCCAGGTCGCCATGTTGTGGATGGAGATATAGGCCGCCACGGCGGGGCATCCGGTGGCGAGTTGTTCGAAGATCCGCACGGCGTCCAGCCGGCGCAGCCCGGATCCGCCGAACTCCTCGTCCACGTAGATGCCGCCGAGCCCGACCGCACCCGATTTCCGCAGCACATCGACCGGGAAATGCTTGTCCTGGTCCCATTCCACCGCGTGCGGCGCCAGATATTCGTCGGCGAACTCCCGGGCGGTATCGCGGATGGCCCGCTCATCGTCATCGAGAGTGAACATGGTCATTCCATCGTGGGGATGACGAAGCTGTTGCTCTCCTTCAGCCCCGCCGGCCACCGCTGGGTGACCGTCTTGGTCTTGGTGTAGAAGCGGATCGAATCCGGGCCGTGCTGGTTCAGGTCGCCGAACCCGGACCGCTTCCAGCCGCCGAAGGTGTAGTACGCGATCGGCACCGGAATCGGGACGTTGATCCCGACCATCCCGACCTGCACCCGGGCCGCGAAATCGCGGGCGGTATCGCCGTCACGGGTGAAGATGGCGACGCCGTTGCCGTATTCGTGGTCGTTGGCCAGCGCGAGCGCTTCCTCGTAGTCGCCCGCGCGGACCACGGTGAGCACCGGGCCGAAGATCTCATCGGTGTAGATCGACATCTCCTTGCCGACCCGGTCGAACAGGGTCGCGCCGACGAAGTAGCCGTTCTCGGCGCCCT
Source organism: Nocardia sp. NPDC024068 (assembly GCF_040638875.1). Classification (NCBI taxonomy): domain Bacteria; kingdom Bacillati; phylum Actinomycetota; class Actinomycetes; order Mycobacteriales; family Nocardiaceae; genus Nocardia; species Nocardia sp. NPDC024068. Next base: position 64,807 of record NZ_JBEZYU010000010.1, read on the forward strand.
CCACGGTGAGGCCGCGGCCGTCGACAACCAGTTCGGCGCCCTCGTCGATGCCCTGCTGGATGTACTTCTTCACCCGATCCACACCGTCGAGACCCACCAGCGGCCCGTAGTCGGCGCCGGGATCGTCGGACTTGCCGACGTTGAGCTTGTGCACCCGCTCGGTGAGCTTTTCCACCAAACGGTTCGCGGTCTCCTCGCCCACCGGCACCGCGACCGAGATCGCCATGCAGCGCTCGCCCGCCGAACCGTAGCCGGCGCCGATCAGCTGGTCGGCGACATCGTCGAGATCGGCGTCGGGCATGACGATGGCGTGGTTCTTGGCACCGCCGAAGCACTGGGCGCGCTTACCGTTCGCGGTGGCGGTTTCGTAGATGTACTGCGCGATCGGGGTGGAGCCGACGAACCCGACGGCCTTGATCCGCGGGTCGTGCAGGATCGTGTCGACGGCTTCCTTGTCGCCGTTGACCACGTTGAACACCCCCTCGGGCAGCCCGGCTTCGAGGAACAGCTCGGCCAGCCGCAGCGGGACCGACGGGTCGCGTTCGGAGGGCTTGAGCACGAAGGCGTTACCGGTGGCCAGCGCCGGGCCGGCCTTCCACAGCGGGATCATGGCCGGGAAATTGAACGGGGTGATCCCGGCGACCACGCCCAGGGGCTGGCGCATCGAGTACACGTCGATACCGGTACCCGCGCTCTCGGTGTACTCGCCCTTCATCAGGTGCGGGACACCGACGGCGAATTCGATGACCTCGAGGCCGCGCTGGATATCACCCTTGGCGTCGGCGATGGTCTTACCGTGCTCGCTGGACAGCAGCGCGGCAAGCGAATCCATCTCGTCGTTGACCAGGCTCAGGAACTTCATCAGGATCCGGGCACGCCGCTGCGGGTTGGTCGCGGCCCAGCCCTTCTGCGCGGCTTCCGCATTCGCGATAACGGCCTCGACCTCGGACTTACTCGCCAGCGGCACCCGGGCCTGCACCTGGCCCAGATTCGGGTCGAAGACATCACCGAACCGGCCCGAGGTGCCCGGGACGTGCTTTCCACCGATGAAATGTGTGAGTTCTCGAGCCATGCGATACCTGCCTCGTGTCGGGGTGGCGGGCGCGGCGCTGCGGCCGTCCGTCACACGAAGATCATTCTTGCGGGCTTCCAATAGTTGGACGTCCAAGCAAAACGATACACCCGGGCCCGGCTACAGACCAGAGTTACCCGAAACAGGGTCGCGAACTGCGAAAATACCCCGCCGGGCGCCGGCTATCCGGAATTCTTCGCCGAGCGCGTCAGCAGATAGCTGCCGATCCCGAGAATCACCGCGCCGATCACCAGGATCGCCCCGGACGCCCCCTCCGATTCCCCGGTCCAATCCCCGACCGCCTCCACCGCGGCCAGGGTCAGCGCCCCGGCGCCGCCCAGGACGAGCACCCAGGACCGATCGGTGGCGTACACCGCGAAACACACCGCCGCCACCACCGCGGTCAGCACGTACGCCGCCCGCGTCGAATCGATCGCCTGCACGGTCTGCGCGCCCGCGACCGCCAGCACGACGCCGGCCAGATACCCGGCCCATACCTCCAGTACCCACCGCGCCCGGGTGAGGCCGAGCCAGACCAGTCCCAGCGCCAGCACACCCAGACCCACCCAGTCGTCGTCGATCTCCAGTATCTCGTCGAGCACACCGACGACCAGGGCGACTCCGAAACCTGCACACAGCAGCAGCCCGAGGAGCGAGGGCAGGGCCGCGTACCCGGCGACAGCGGCCACCAACCCCGCCCCGGCGGCCCCGACCCAGGCGGTATCCCCACCGCCGTCGTCGTAGGCCGACCCCGCCGCCGCGGCGACAGCGGCCGCCGCGAGCGCGAACAGCACCATGGCCAGCCGCAGCCGGGCGGTATGGCCCGTCCCCGGGCCCCGGCGCCACGCCGCACGGAACAGCACCGACCGGCCACCGGCCGTCGCCACCCCGGCCACCGTCACGCCGAAGGCGACCAGCAAGAACAGGATCACCCGGCCGAGCCGGGCCATATCGTCCCAGGACTCCACCAGGATCAGTACCAACCCGCTGAGCAACAGACCCGCTCCGGCGTAGGCCGCGATCTCGGCCAGCAGCCGGGCCGGAGTCGGGCGCGGCGGCGGCTTCGCCAGTGCGGACACCACCGCGGTGAGCTGGGTCTCGTCGAGGACGCCTTGGTCCACCAGGTCGCGCAGCGCGGGCGGGGTGCGATCCGGATCCGCCGCTTCGCCGGTCCCCGCTGTTTCCGACCCGGCTCCGGGCTCCCCGGTCGCGGCTCCCGCCGCCGGTTTCACCATCTCGACCCGTCCGGGATCCGAATCGGTCCCCGGCTCCCTGTGCGACGCTCCGGGCGCCGAATCCGCTTCGGCCACAGCACCCAGTATGCAGTCCCGGGCGCGGACCCACCGGGCCGCGAGAGAACCCGCTCGCGGGGCACGAGTGAACCCGCCCCGCCCGGCGCGCCCACGCGCTAGGCTCGCGCCAGCAACCGACGGCGATCGCGGGAGGTGCCTGCAGCGGATGGACATCGGCGATATCCGGATCATCGACGCGCATATCCATCAATGGGATCCGTTCACCAACCCGCGCGAGTTCAGCCGCACCGCGAAACTGATGCGGGCACTACCGGTCCCGCTCGGTCTCGCCGTCCGGCTGGCACCGCGCCGGGACCGGGAATTCGTCGGCGAGCCCTCGGCATATCTCGCGCCCTATCTGCCCGCCGACTACCGCACCGACGCCGCCGGGCTGCCCGTCGAATCGGTCGTGCACATCGAGGTCGAATGGACCGGGCCGAAGGTCGAGGAGACCCGCTGGGTCACCGCCCTGCCGTTCGGTGTGGACACCCCCGCGCTGGCCGCGGTGAGCGCGAGCGGTTTCCCCGCCGCCCCGGGTTTCGCCGAACTGCTCGACGCCCATCGCTCCGCGTCGCCGCTGGTACGCGGGGTCCGCAGTATGGTCGCCCACCACCCCGACACCGGCATCCGCAGTTTCGCGGCCGCGCCCGGGGCGCTGCGCACATCGGCGTTCCTGGACGGTTTCGCCGCCCTCGTCGAACGGGACCTGGTCTTCGAGGCCTGGGTGTACTCGCATCAGCTCCCCGACCTCGTAGCGCTGGCCCGGCGGTATCCGGAGGCCACGATCGTGCTGAACCATCTGGGCACCCCGGCCGGGATCTTCGGGCGGGTCGGCAAACACACCGGACTCGACGCCGCCGCCCGCCGCACGATCTTCGAGCGCTGGCGCGACGATATCGCCGACCTGGCCGGGCTACCGAAGGTGGTGGCCAAGGTCAGCGGGCTGATGATGCCGATTCTGGGGCATCCGGTGCCCCGGCCGGGGCACCCCACTCCCGTTCCCGAACTCACCGACCGCGTGGCTCCACTGCTGTCACACGCACTGGAAGTGTTCGGAGTCGACCGCCTGATCTGGGGATCCAATTTCCCGGTCGACCGGCCCATCACCTCGATCACGGGAAGCGCCCGGACCGTCGCGGCGGTGCTGTCCGACCGCCTCGGCGGGACCGATTTCGTCCTGCCGGTCTTCCGCGACAACGCCCGGCGGGTCTACGGCCTGGACTGACCGCGGTCCGCAGCCGGGCCGGCCCCTAGCGCCCCGTCATCTCCGAGTACATGACCACCAGCGCCCGCCCACCGGCCGCCGCGTCCGTCTCGTCCGCGCACAGCATCCGCAGCGCCCGGCGCAGCAGCGCGGGATCCAGATCGTCGGGCGCGGGCTGCGTTTCCGGTGTCGGCAGCGCCGGAAGCTCCAGGGCCTCCCCGTAGGGGTCCGCGGGCTCGCCCGGATCCGGCGCGGACGCCTCGATACCGCGGATGAGCGCGTCGATACCCAGCCCCCGCAGTGTCAGCAGGTCGCGGGGATGCTCGTCGAGGCGTTCGGCGAGCAGGCAGGCGACCGCGACGGCGTGTTTGCACGGCCACCCCGGATCCGGGCAGGTGCACCCGAAATCGATATCGGCGGCGGTCTCCGGGATCAGGTGCGGTGCGAGTTCACGGGGCAGATCGCCGGAGACGACGCGGGCCAGCATGCCCGGAGCCGAGCGGATCAACTCGATCAGCAGTTCCACCTCGTCGGGCCGCAACCGGCGGATATCGCAGGTCGTGGTGAACGGGCGTGGCTGGCTGCCCTGCACCTCGGCGCGGACGGCACCGGGCTCGATCGTGTAACTCACCACCTGCCCGGCCCGGGCGTAGGTGCGGCCCCGCGATATCCGGCCGGGCTCGGCGAGCCGCTCGACCGCGTCGAGCAGGCTCCGGCCCCAGAAGGTCCGGGCGAATCCGCCCCGTCTGCTCCGGGCGGGCACCCCACCGGAAACCGGCCGGCGTTTACCGAATTCACGGAAGTCGGTCACTCGCCCACCGCCTCGGATCCGAGGGTGAACAACTGCGCGAGTTCGGCGTCACCGAGTTCGGTGATCCAGTTCTCGCCCACCCCCACCGCCAGGTCGGCGAGTTCCCGCTTCCCGGCGATCATCTCGTCGATACGTTCCTCGATGGTGTCGACGCAGACGAGTTTGCGCACCTGCACCGCGCGGCGCTGACCGATCCGGAAGGCACGGTCGGTGGCCTGATTCTCCACCGCCGGGTTCCACCAGCGGTCCAGATGCACCACATGATTCGCGGCGGTGAGATTCAGCCCGGTACCCCCGGCCTTGAGCGAGAGCAGCATGATCGGCGGCCCGTGCTCGTCCTGGAACCGGTCCACCATCGCGTCGCGCCGGGCCTTGGCGACCCCGCCGTGCAGGAACGGGATCGCACTGCCGAACCGTTCGGCGAGGTACGGCGCGATCAGCTCGCCGAATTCCCGGAACTGGGTGAACAGCAGCGCCTTCTCCCCTTCGGCGAGCACCGAGTCGAGCACATCCTCGACCAGCGCGAGTTTGCCGGAGCGGTGTGCGCCGCGGCGCAGCACCGCGGAGGAATCGCCGAGGAAATGCGCCGGATGGTTGCAGACCTGCTTCAACCGGGTGAGCGCACCCAGGACGGCGCCCTTGCGGGCCATACCCTTGGCATCCCGCAGCTTCTCCAGCATGTCCTCCACCACCGCCTGGTAGAGCGCCGCCTGTTCCACGGTGAGATTGGCCCGCACCGTCATCTCGAATTTCTCGGGCAGATCGCTGATGACCGCCGGATCGGTTTTCACCCGGCGCAGCAGAAACGGCGAGGTCACCGTGCGCAGCCGGGTCACCGCGTTCTGATCGTTCTCCCGTTCGATCGGTACCGCGAACCGGGCGCGGAAGGTCTGCGGACTGCCCAGCAGCCTGGGCACGGCGAAATCGAGGATCGACCGCAACTCCTCGAGCCGGTTCTCCACCGGAGTGCCGGTGAGGGCCAGCCGGTGCCGCGCCGGCAGTGCCCGCGCCGCCCGCGCCTGCCGGGTCGCGGAGTTCTTGATGTGCTGGGCCTCGTCCAGCACCACCCGCTCCCAGCGCTGCCGCGACAGATCGCCGATATCACGCACGAGCAGCGCATAGGTGGTGACCACCAGATCCGATGTGGCGACCGCGGCATCCACGTCCCGGCCCTGGGCCCGCCCGGCGCCGTGATGCACCAGCACCCGCAGATCGGGCGCGAACCGCTCGGCCTCGCGCTGCCAGTTGCCCACCACCGACATCGGGCAGATCAGCAGGGTGGGTCCCGGATCGGCGGTGCTCTCGTGGCTCTCCCGCTCGTGCAGTAGCAGGGCGAGGACCTGCACCGTCTTTCCCAGACCCATATCGTCGGCGAGAATCGCACCGCACCCGAGCCGGCTCATGGTCGCCAGCCAGCTCAATCCGCGTTCCTGATAGGGACGTAACTGCGCTTTGAGCCGGCTCGGCGGGGACACCGGTTCCGGCTCGACCTCGGGATCGAACAGCGCGGCGGGCCAGCCGGTGGCGGTGACCTCGGTCAGCGGAACCCGGCCGACCGGGTTCGCGGCGATCTCGCCGATCAGATCGGACAGCGTGATCTCGGCGTCCTCGCTGTGCATGGCAACGAATTTCGCGGCCGCGGCGAGCACGGTGTGATCGGCCTGCACCCATTCGCCACGCAACCGCACCAGATCGGATTGGGCGGTGATCAGCCGTTGCATCTCGGGCCGGGTCAGCACCGTATCGCCGAGGGCCAGCTCCCAGCGGTAGGACACCAGGCCGTCCAATCCGACGGTGCTCTCGGCGGCGGCCACCGTGGACCCGACCCGCAGGCGCAGACTCGGCTCGGTGATATTCCAGGCCCGGGGCAGCAGCAGCGCGATCCCCTCGGACGACAGCGCCTGCGCCCCGTGCGCCACCAGATCGGCCACCACCTCGGTCGGTAACAGCAGATCGAGGCTGTGGGGGTCACCGGGGACATCCCGGAGCCGCGGATAGGCCCGCTGCGCCCGGCCCAGCCACTCCAGTCCCAGCCGCATCTCCTCGGCCGGCCCGGGCACCGGGACGGGGCGCGGCGCCGTCCCGTCTGCGCGCAGGCAGACCTCCAGCCGCCACAGAACGGATCCGCCATCCGATTCGGCCGCTTCCGCGTCCGGTTCGCACAGGCGGAGCACCATCTCGGTGTCCTCCCCCGACCGGGTCTCACGCCACTGACGCAGCACCTCGGCGACCTGGTGGCTGCCCGTTTCCACCGGGACATCGGTGGCCAGCGCGTGGATCAGCGGATGCGGATGCGGATGCGGCGCCAGTAGTTCGCGCACCAGCGGGTCGGTCAGTTCGGTGACCAGATCGTCGAGGACCTCGCCCGGTTCGCCGGCCACCCGCAGCGCCGGGGGCAGCAGCGCGGCCAGTTCGGCGAGCCAGGCCCGCTGCCCGGAACCGCCGGCGAGCTGCCAGCGCGCCCACCATTCGCCGTCGTCGCGGCGCAGCGACGGCACCACCATCCCCGCCCGCACCCAGCGTTCCAGCCCCTGCGCGATATGACCCAGAAACCTCAGGTCGCCCGCCACGGCCTCGGCGGGCAGCCGCTGCCGCAACGCCGCGGCCGCGGCGGCAGGCGCGAGCGCATGCGCCCGGACGGTCTCCCGCCGCGACCCCGCCTCGTCCACGATCAGCACCTCGGCCCGATGCCGGAACCGGGATTCGGCGAGAACCGATCCGAGCAGGCCGGGGACGGCGCCGCCGTCCCCGGTGCCGGGCGCACGCCACAGCAGCAGCCCGGAACCGGGCGACCACAGTCCGTGCAACATATCCACATCAAATCAGCACGCCCCGACAGGCCGCGACGCCCCCGGCCCGGTCCGCCCCGGCGCCCCGGCGCGCGTCCGGTCCACCGGGGTTTCCCGCATCCGGACGGCGCACCAGGGCGGTGCCTGGATTTATCCACACCGACGGCACATACTGGGGATATCCGCTGGTCATTGCAGATATACGCGCCCGTCGAGGCCGTAGCGCCTCGCCGGCGGAACATGCTGCCCCCGGCGGTCGACCCGCGGCGTCCGGCACATCCGGCCCGGGAACACGGATCCCTCACACAGTGGTGCCATCGAACAGCGGAGGACAGCAGCATGACGATTCTGCTCCAGGTACTCGAGCAGAGCTACACCCCGACCACACCGTGGGAGCGGCGCAAATTCACCTTCGTCGACGCCGGCAAGATCGTCGGTATGCGGCTGGACGGCCAGTGCGGGGTATGGCTCGATCTCTCCCGCCCCGGCGAATCCCAGCGTCTGGCCCGCACCCCGCATCCCGAGGAAGCGATCGCCTTCCTGCTGACCACCTTCGCCAAGATCGCCGAATGCACCGACAGCGGCGGCTCGTGGGTGATCGGCCACGACGGGCTGCACGTCGACTCACTGGCCGCCACCCGCTTCCCGCCGCGCACCAGCGGGGTCGCCAACGACGAACTGCTGGCCAGAGCCTGGCTGTGAACCCGGCGGCAGGTCCCGGGATCTCGGCAGCTGCCCGGGATCCCGATAGTTGTCGGAGGGATCCGGTATACCGGCAGAGGTGATGACACGGGGGATCATTCACGCGGCTACCGCGATTCTGTCCACTCTCGCCCTGCTCGCCGCGCTGGGCGCCTGCGCGGTCCTACCCGGCTCCGCCTCGGCACCGGGAAGTCCGGGGCGCGACCGGCTCGAACAGTTACTCGCCGCCGTCCGGGTCGTACCGGCGCGGCCGCATCCCGGTGGCTACGACCGCGACTGCGGGGCCGGGCAGGGGTGCGTATTCGGGCCCGCCTGGTCCGACGATCACGACGGCCCCGGCGGCCGGGACGGCTGCGATACCCGCAACAACGTGCTGGCCCGCCAGCTCACCGCGGTCGGCTACCGGCCCGGTTCCGGGCGCTGTGTCGTGCAATCCGGCACCCTGGCCGATCCCTATACCGGCACCCTGGTCGCGTTCCGCCGGGAACAGGCCCGGCAGCTGCCGGTCGACCATATCTATCCGCTGGCCGCCGCCTGGGATCTCGGCGCGTCGGCATGGCCGCTGCCGCTGCGCATTCGCTTCGCCAACGATATCGACTACAACCTGCAGGTCACCGACCGCGCAACCAATACCGCGAAAAGCGACAGCACCCCCGCGCAGTGGCTTCCGCCCTCCCGGCCCGGGCACTGCTACTACGCCGGCCGATATCTCACGGTGGCGCTGCGCTACACACTCCCGGTGACCGCCGCCGATCACGCGACCCTGCGCGATATCGCCGCCGGTTGCGGATAGCCGCCGTCAGACTCCGGTGGCCACCGGCCGTTTGGGATCATGCGCCCACTGCGACCACGAACCCGGGTACAGCGCCGCCGGTACCCCGGCCACGGCGAGTGCGGCGATGGCGTGCGCGGCGGTCACACCCGACCCGCAATACACGGCCACCGGCTCCGCGCCGAGTCCGCCGAACCGCTCACGCAGCAGTTCGGCAGGCAGGAAGCAGCCGTCCTCGCCGAGATTCTCGCTGGTCGGCAAGCTGATCGCGCCGGGGATATGCCCGGCGCGGGGATCGATCGGCTCCAGGTCGCCGCGGTATCGCTCGGCGGCGCGCGCGTCCAGCAGCACCCCGCGCCAGCGGGCGGCGGCATCGGCGTCGATAACGGGCAACCGGCCCGGGTCGAGCTCGATATCGCCGGGCACCGGATCGGGCTCCACCCCGGTGGCCAGCTCGCCGCCGCAGCGCAGCCAGGCCGGCAGCCCGCCGTCGAGGATCCGGACATCGGCGATCCCCGCCCAGCGCAGCAGCCACCACGCCCGCGCCGCCGACATACCGCCGAGCTCGTCGTAGACGACCACCGGATCGCCCGCGCACAACCCCCAGCTGCGCGCGCATTTCTGCAGCTGCGCCGGATCGGGCAGTGGATGCCGGCCGTGCGCGGGAGACGGCAGGGCCGCCAGTTCGGTGTCGAGGTCGACGAACACCGCGCCCGGGATATGCCCGTTCTGATAGTGCTGGGGCCCCTCGGGGTCGCCCAGTTGCCAGCGCACATCCAGCAGGCGCAGATTCTCGCCCGGCGCTTCCCGGAGTTCATCCGCCGAGATCAGTACCGCGTTCAACGCAGCTCCTCGTCCAAACGTCTGGATCGGATTTTCGTCACCGTACGCGGAGGCGGACTGTGAAGTCCACGCGGACACGGGTGTCTGTGGTGGCGGCGATCCCGGTCAGATGCGGGCGAGCAGGGTCAGCGGGTCCTCGAGCAGACCGGCGACGGCCGCCAGGAAGCGCGCGGCGAGCTCCCCGTCGATCATCCGATGGTCGAAACTCAGGGTGAGGGTGAGGACCGACCGGACGACCACTTCGTCGCGGAAGACCCACGGCCTCGGGGTCACCGCGCCCAGGCACAGAATCGCCGCCTCACCCGGGTTGACCAGCGGAGTTCCGGAATCCACACCGAAAACCCCGACATTGGACAGGGTGAACGTCCCGCCGCGCAGGTCGGTCAGCCCGGCCCGCCCGTCCCGGGCGGTCTGCGCCAGCCAGCCGATCTCCCGGCACAGTTCTCGCAGGCTCAGTGTCTGCGCGTCCTTGATATTGGGCACCAGCAGTCCGCGCGCGGTCGCGACCGCGATACCCAGGTTGACGTAGTACTTGGTGACGATCTCGGAATTGGCTTCGTCCCAGAACGAATTGATACCGGGGAATTCGTCGAGCGCGGCCAGCACCGACTTCGCGACCAGGGCCAGCGGTGTCAGGGTGAGCCCGTCGAACGCCTTGGTGGCGCGCAGATGTTCCAGCAATTCCAATGAGGCGGTGATGTCGACAGTGACCGAGGTGGAGGCCTGCGGGATCATCCGGGCGCTGGCCACCATGGCCTCGGCGGTGCGTTTGCGGATCCCGCTGATCGGCACCCGCTCCTCGCGGGCCGGACGCCCGGCCGCGGCCGTATCGACCGCGACGGGTTCACCGTCGTCGGCGCGGGGCCGCCGATCCGGCTCGGAAACCGGTACCGCGCCACGGACATCCGCGACCGTCACCGCCCCCTGCGGCCCCGAACCCGCGACGTACCAGAGATCGATGCCCAGCTCCCGCGCCAGTTTCCGGGCCCCGGGTGTCGCCGCGACCCGCTCGCCCCCGGGCTCGGTCGTCCGCGGCCCGCTACCGGACTCCCCGCGCCCGGGCGAGCCCACCCCGGTCCCGCCGTTCGCGGCCGGCGCGCCGGTTTCCCGCGGCGCGGCACCGGCGGTTCCCCCGGGACCCGCCTCACCCGGCACCTCCCGCGCCGACGCGTCCGCGTTGTCCGGCGCCACCACACTCTCCTGCGCCACCGCACCGATCACACCGGCCTCGTAGGTCACCGCGCGTTCCCGCACCGCCCGGTCCCCGCCGTCGCCCTGTTCCCCGGCCACGTTCTCTCCCAACGGTTTCCGGACACCCCGCCGTCGGCTCGTCTGCTTCTCCTCCGACGGCCCGTAACCCACCAGAACCGCGGTTTTACCGTTGCCCTGCGCCGCGGCGGCACGGATCCGCAGCAGCGGCGACCCGACCTCGACCGTGGCGCCCGGTTCGGCGAGCAGTTCCACCACGGTGCCCGCGAACGGCGACGGCAGCGCGACCACCGCCTTGGCGGTCTCCACCTCCGCGATCGTCTGGTTCAGCGCGACCTCGTCGCCCACCGCGACCGTCCAGTTCTGTAATTCGGCATCGGTGAGTCCTTCGCCGAGATCGGGGAGCCGGAACTCCAGGATCTCGCCGGACCCTGCGGTATCGGCGTCGTCGTCCACGATGGGCACCTCCGGCTGGCTCACGGGTGGCTCGGCCACCCCGGGCTCATGAGTGGCGGGGCCACCTCAGGCCGCGAGCGAGAGGTCGACCGCCGCCAGAATTCGGTCCGGGTCGGGCAGATGATGCTTCTCGAGCTTAGCCGGAGGATAGGGGATATCGAATCCGCCGACCCGCCGCACCGGAGCCTCGAGCCGGTAGAAGCAGCGTTCGGTGATCCGGGCCGCGATCTCCGCGCCGATGCCCCCGGTCACCGGCGCTTCGTGCACCACCACCAGGCGGCCGGTCCGGTCCACCGATTCGGCGACGGTGTCGATATCGAGCGGTGCCAGGCTGCGCAGATCGATCACCTCCAGCGAGAGACCTTCCTCGGCACCGATTTTCGCGGCGGTGAGCGCGGTCGCCACCGTACCGCCGTAGGCCACCAGCGTGGCGTCGGTCCCGGGGACGCAGACCCGGGCCCGGTCCAGCGGCAGCTCCGCCGGGGCGGTGGGATCGAATTCGGCCTTGTCCCAGTACCGGCGTTTGGGTTCGAAGAAGATCACCGGATCGTCCAGGGCGATGGCCTGGCGGATCATCGTGTAGGCATCGGCGGGGTTGCTCGGCGACACCACGCGCAGCCCCGCGGTATGCGCGAAGTAGGCCTCGGGCGATTCGGAATGATGTTCCACCGAACCGATCCCGCCGCCGAACGGGATCCTGATGGTCAGCGGCGCCCGCACCTTCCCGCGCGTCCGGTAGTGGATCTTGGCGACCTGGGCGACGATCTGATCGAACGCCGGATAGACGAAACCGTCGAACTGGATCTCGCACACCGGCCGGTAGCCACGCAGCGCCATCCCGAATGCCGTGCCGATGATGCCGGATTCGGCCAGCGGAGTGTCGATGACCCGGCGGTCGCCGAAATCCTTCTGCAGCGCGTCGGTCACCCGGAACACGCCGCCCAGGCTGCCGATGTCCTCGCCCATCAGCACCACCTTGGGGTCATCCTCCAGAGCGGTACGCAACCCGGCATTGAGCGCCGCGGCGAATGTGGTGATCATGAGCGGACTCCTTCCCCGCGCGGGCCGGGCGCGGCGGCCTCGGCCGGATCGTCGGCCAGGTAGGCGGCGTATTCGGCGCGCTGCGCGTCGAGCAGCGGATGCGGTGCCGAGTAGACGTGTTCGAACAACGCCGATGGATCGGGGTCGGGCATGGTCAGGATCTCGGTGCGCATCCGCGCGGCCTCGGCGTCGGCGCGTTCGTCCAGCCGCTGCTGGGCGGCGGTGTCGAACAGGTTCTCGCGTTCCAGCAGCCGCCGCACCCGCAGGATGGGGTCGCGGCCGGCCCATTCCTCGATTTCCGCGGCGGTCCGGTAGCGGGTGGGATCGTCGGCGGTGGTGTGCGGTCCCATCCGGTAGGTGATGGCCTCGATGAAGGAGGGCCCGCCTCCGGTGCGGGCGCGTTCGGCCGCCTGCCTGGTGGCCGCGAGAACCGCCAGCACATCGTTACCGTCGACCCGGACCGCCGGAATTCCGTACCCGACCGCGCGGTGTGCGATAGGTGTCGCGCTCTGCAGCCCGACCGGCTCACTGATGGCCCAGTGGTTGTTCTGGCAGAAGAACACCACCGGCGTACTCCACGACGCGGCGAAGGTGAGCGCTTCGGCGATATCACCCTGGCTGGTGGCGCCGTCCCCGAAGTACACGACGGTCGCGATCTCCGCGCCGTCGAGCTGGGCCGCGTAGGCGTAACCGGTGGCGTGCAAACCCTGCGCACCCACCACGATCGCCGGGTTCGTCATATTGACCGCCGCCGGGTCCCAGGACGAATGGGCGACCCCCCGCCACATCGCCGCCGCGGCACTGGGCAGCACCCCGCGGCAATAGGCGACCGCGGTTTCGCGGTAACTGCAGAACACGTAGTCGTCGGGGCGCAACGCGTGCGCGGACCCGACCTGGGCGGCTTCCTGCCCCTGGAACGGCGCCCACAACCCCAGCTGCCCCTGCCGCGCGAGGGCTACGGCCTCGATATCGATCCGCCGGGTGACCACCAGGTCGGCGTAGAGCTCCCACAGTTCGTCCGGCCCGATATCGGCGACCAGCGCCCGATATTCGGGGTTGTGCACCCGAGCGCCGTCGGGCTGGATCAACTGCACCGGATACTCGGTTGTGCCGGGCATCGGCCTCGCCTCCTCACGCGGGTCACGCGCTGATGTGGCCTGTAACACAAGCATCCACCTTCATGCGATCTGCGCAAGTCTCGATCCGGAAACTGAGCAAAGTGCCCGGTTTCCGGCCGGGCCGGAGTGCCATACTGCGTCATATGACCAATCGTGAGCCCGTCGAGCCGACACTGGATCCGACCGATGCCCGGATGCTGCTGGAACTGACCGCCAACCCCCGGGCCACCGGTGTGGAACTGGCCGCGCGACTCGGCCTCTCGCGCAATACCGTGCAGGCGCGGCTGGCCCGCTGGGAGACCTCCGGGATGCTGGCGGGGTTCGAGCGGCGGGTGCCGCCGCGCGCCCTCGGCTACCGGCTGTCGGCCTTCGTCGCCGTCGTGGTCGATCAACATCGGCTCGACGCCGTGGTCGCGGAACTGGCCGAGATCGCGGAGGTCACCGAGGTGTGCGGCATGACCGGCCCCACCGATCTGACGGTCCGGGTGGTGGCCCGCGACGCCGATGATCTCTACCGCATCACCGGCCAGATCCTGAAGATTCCCGGGGTGGTCCGGACGAATATGGCGCTGGTGATGCAGGAACTCGTGGGCCCCCGCACGGCACCACTCCTACGCCGCCTCGCCCATCCGCAATGACCCGGGCCCGCCCTCGCCCGGGCGGTTACTCGTCGACGAGCCCGTGCTCGGTGTGCTCCCAGTAATGCCGGCGGCGCGGATGTATCAGCTGGAACAGCCCCTTGTACGTACCCACCGTGACCAGCATCGCGTAGACCGGCGCGGTGAGCGAGGCGGCGGCCGCGCGGCGACAACCCCGGATCCGGGCGGCCACCGCGAGCTGGATCGTCGCCACCAGATAGGCGCTCGTCCCGACGACCAGGCCCAGCTCGACCGGTATCGGCGCCGCGATCGCCTCCGCCCATCCACCGAGCTGGATCAGGAACAGCAGTGCGAGCACCCACAGAAACGGGTTGAGCAACGAGGTGAGCAGGGGCAGACCGAGTTCGATATGAAAAACCGCGAACCGCAGCGGACCCAATTCGCGCCACAACTCCCGCGGTGCGCGCATATGCACCAGCCAGGTCTGGATATGTCCTTTGCACCAGCGGCTGCGCTGACGCAGCCAATTCCCCAGCCGGCTGTTGGCCTCCTCGTTCGTCGTCGACGGCAGCACATGGATGACTCCCCCACGCCGGGCGATACGGATCCCCAGATCGGCGTCCTCGGTGACGTTGTACGGGTCCCAGCCGCCGAGTTCGGCGAGTACCCGGGCCCGGAAATGGTTCGAGGTGCCGCCCAGCGGAATGGGCAGGCGCAGGCGTTCGAGGCCGTGCACGGTCAGCCGGAATCGTAGTGCGTATTCGGCGGTGAACTGCGCCGTCAGCCAATTGGTGTGTGGATTCCAGTAGTGCAGTTCGGCCTGGATGCACACCACCTCGGGCCCCGCCGCCAGGAAGGCGGTCGCGACCCGGCGCAGCTGGTCGGGGTCGGGCCGGTCCTCCGCGTCGTAGATGGTGCACAACTCGCCGGTCGCCCGGGACAGGCCCACATTGCAGGCCTTGGGTTTGGTCTGGGGACCGTCCGCGGGAATCACCACGATCTCGAAGGGCGGGCCGACGTTCGCCGCCGCGGCCAGGGTCCGGTGGTCGTCCGCCTCGATGAGCAGCAGGATCTGCAGACGGTCGGGCGGATAGTCCAGCGCGGCGAGTTCCTCGACCAGCCGCGGCACGATCCTGTCCTCCCGATAGAGAGGAACGAGCACGGTGTAGGTGGGTAGCTCCGAGTCCGGCGGCGGCTCGCCCACCGGGCAACCACTCGGCACCCGCCAGGCCACCAGCGACATCCACAGCAGATAGAGCAGCCGAACCAGGTTCGCGGCCAAGGCGGCGACCACTACTGCCCGGACCAGGGCCGAGACCGGCACACCGTGGCCGGTGACAGCGTCCAGCACCGGCAGCAGTAGCAGTACCGCCGCCGCGACCGCCAGGAATCGGCGCTGCCAGGAACACAACACTCGCCGGGACGACATATGCGCGGGAAGATCCCGGATCGCGGGGAGTTTCCCGGACACCGGTCTCCCCCACGAGGTATCACCGACCCGGTCGATCGGAGAATTCTCTGCGATACCAACCACGGACTGGTTCATGTTCTCGCTACTCCTGGGTAGGGGGTAAGAACATTCGGGATCAGTCGGAAACGATCGGTCTATGGGGGTTTACCCGCCGAGGCGAACCGGCACGCAGGCCGCCGCGAACGTCTGCCCCGACGCCGCCCACACCCCCGATTAAGCGACACAACAATCAAAATGTCCCAAGCGGCGGCTATGGTTCCCCCATGCAGAACTCAGGGACAGCGCCGGACCACTTCTCGGGCCGGACAGCGATCGTCACCGGCGGCGGTTCCGGCATCGGCGCCGCACTCGCGCACCGGCTCGCCGACCACGGCGCCCGGGTCGTCGTATCCGACCTCGACCCCGCCACCGCCGCCCAGGTGGCCGGCGAAATCGGCGCGGCCGCGGTCTCCGCCGGCGGCGACGCCGCCGACCCCGACGTGATCCAGCGACTGATCGACACCGCGGAGAAGTCCTTCGGCCCGGTCGACCTGTACTTCGCCAACGCCGGTATCGGCGGCGGTGCGGGACTCGACAGCACCGACGCCCAGTGGACGGCCGCACTGGAGATCAACACCCTGGCGCACATCCGGGCCGCCCGGCTGCTGGTGCCCCGCTGGCTCGAACGCGGCAGCGGCCATTTCGTGAGCACCGCCTCGGCGGCCGGCCTGCTCACCCAACTCGGCTCGGCGCCGTACTCGGTCTCCAAACACGCGGCCGTCGGCTTCGCCGAATGGCTGTCGGTCACCTACGGCGACAAAGGTATCGGCGTGAGCTGTATCTGCCCCATGGGCGTGGACACCGCACTCCTGCGCGAGGGCATGATCCCCGAGAACAACGCCGCGGCGGGCCGCCTGGCCATCGACGCGGTGAAATCCGCGGGCGCCGTACTCAGCCCCGAAGCGGTCGCCGACACCGTACTGGCCGGGGTGGCGGCGGGGCAGTTCCTGATCCTGCCGCATCCGGAGGTCCTGACGATGTACCAGCACAAGGGGTCGGACTACGACCGCTGGATCCGGGGGATGCGGCGCTTCCAGCACGCCCTGGAGAGTCCGGGATCCTGAACTCCCGGTATTCCCCCGGCCGCTCCGGGAATCCCGGTAGGCCCGGTGACGACTCCACGCGCGCCGGCCCGGGCCGCCGGAGTCGGCGAACGCGCCGCCGTGGCCGGGGATCTCCGGCTATTCCCCTTCGCCGGTGACCAGCGTCTGGGCGGCGGTCCGGATGACCTCGGGGATATCGACGGGTTTGCGGGTGGTCTCGTCCACGTAGACGTGCACGAATTTCCCGGTCGCGGCCAATTCCAGATCGTCGCCCGCCTCCCGGAAGATCGCCAGATCGTAGGTGATGCTGGAGCGGCCGAGCCGCGCGATCCGCAATCCGACCCGGAGCCGGTCGGGGAAGCTCAGCGAGGCGTGGAAGCGGCAGGAGGTCTCCGCGACGATGCCGATAGCGGGCAGTTCGCGGATATCGGTGCCGGTCGCGTCGATCAGCCACGCGTTGACCGCGGTATCGAAGTACGCGTAGTAGGTCACGTTGTTCACGTGCCCGTAGTGGTCGTTATCGGCCCACCGGGTGGGCACCGGCCAGAGCACCGGATACTGCTGCGTCACCCGGCCGACGATACCGTGATCAGCCGGCCGAGGGCACCGCGGCGGCCGCGGCGCCGAGCCGGTGGTCGCGCGGGCTCACCCCGAATTGCCGTTTGAACGCCGTGCTCAGCGCGAACGCGCTGCCGTAACCGACACGGCGGGCGATGGCCTCCACGGTGTCGTCGGTGCCCTGCAGCAGATCGGCCGCCAGATCCAGCCGCCACTCGGTGAGGAAGGCCATCGGCGATTCCCCGACCAATTCGGTGAACCGCCGCGCCAGGGCAGCCCGTGACGCACCGGCCTCATGGGCCAGATCGGCCACCGTCCAGGCGTGGGCGGGGTTGTGTTGCAGTAGCCGCAGCGCCTTACCGACCAGCGGGTCACCGTAGGCGTGGTACCAGGGCGGGGCCTCGTTCCCGGAGAACCAGGTGCGCAGGGTCGCGATGAGCAGCAGATCCAGCAGCCGGTCCAGCACGACACTCTGCGCCGGCAGATCTTTGACGGTTTCGTCGACCAGCAGGCCCACCAGCCGTTCATCGGACCGGCCGCGCGGCACCACCAGCATCTCCGGCAGCGCCCGCAGCAGCCGCCGGCCGACAGCCCCCACCTGTTCGTAGGAGCCGGTGACCATCACGGTGTCCCCGTCGGGGTCGTTACCCCATTCCCGCACCCCGAGACTCATGGTCTCGCAGAGGATTTCGCCGCTCGTGGTCGTGGTGACCTGCCCCGGGTTGATGAGGATCTGCGGTTCGGAGCCGGGGTCGTCCGCGACGGTGTACGGCCGCGGCCCCCGGAACACCCCGACGTCACCGGCCTCGATCCGTCGCTGCGCACCGTCGTCGGTGCACACCCAGGCCCAGCCGCGGACCATCGCCACCAGCGTGAGCGGTGATTCGTCCTGGATCCGCAGCGACCAGGGCGGGCTGAGCAGGGAACGCAGCAGAAACGCACCCCGCGCCCGTGGGCCTTCGAGCAGGGCCGCCAATGCATCCACCCCGCCAACGATAGCCGTGCCCCGGACAAGCCGGCGAACACTCGTGACCAGGGTCTACAGATACATCCCGCCGTCGGCCTCCGGCGCACGGACGGCGATGGCCGGGGCACCGTCGCGCAGCGCGACCAGCTCGGCGAGGGTGGCACCCCCGTCCGGGACATCACCGGGCGTTCCATCCAGCCAGGCCCGGGCCTCGGATCCCGTCAGCTTTCCGATCTCCACCTGAGCCAGGCAACGACCCGGCCGCGTGACCGCCGGGTGCAGCCGGGCGAGGTCTTCGTTGGTGCTGATCGCGACCAGGACGTCGCGCCCCTGTCCCAGCATGCCGTCGGTGAGGTTGAGCAGCCGGGAAAGACCCTGACCGGAAGTGGATTTCGCCTCACCGTGGATCAGTTCGTCGCAGTCCTCGAGAATCAGCATCCGCCAGCGGTCCGACTCCTCGTCCTCCCCTTCGGCGCCCATGGCCGCGCGCATCAGGTAGCCGGGTTTGGCGAACAGTACTTCCGGATCGAGGACACAGTCGGATTGGCACCACCCGGACCACGACCGGGCGAGGGCCCGCAGCGCCGTGGTCTTTCCGGTGCCGGGCGGTCCGTGCAGCAGGAGCAGGCGGCCGCGGATATCTTCCGGGCGCAATGCCATCAGCCGGTCCAGCGCACCGGCCACGGACCCGCTGTAGTTGCCGCGGATCTCCGCCCATTCGGGGGTCGACACCGGCATCACGCGCCGATTCGCCCCGTGTTCGCCCTGATGCCAGAACCCCATCTTCACCGTGGTCCGCTCATCGCCGGGCGGTTCCTCGGCCTCGTGGGCCGATACGGTGAGCACGCGCTGCGCGAGTTCGTCGCTGACCGCGACGACCTCGATCGTCGCGGATTTATCCGTCCAGCGATCGGCCCGCAGCGTCCAGCCGTCCCCCAGCACGAGAAACGCGCTCGATTCGGACTCCGTGACGGAACGGGAGATCTGCGAACCCGCTGGGCGCAGCGGTGCCTCGGCGCGCACGCGGTCCAGCTGCTTCTTCCGGTAGAACGGCTGCACACCGCGGCCGAACAGCGTATGCAGCAGCATATCGAGCACATCGCGGGGGTTGGAATAGGAATCGAGGACCGCCGACCAGGGCAGGGCGTCGGCGGGGTCGGTAGCGGCGCTGTCGAATTCGATCAGGCGCAGTGGTTCGTTGCGGTCCGGCATCGCCGACCATGATCGACCCGCCGAGGCCGCGCCGTCCAGCGATTTTCCCGATCGGGGCCGTTGAGCCGTCGTTCAGCGTGGATCCGGACCCGCCGATGCCATGGACAATTCGACCAGCGGCACGGTCTCGATTCCCTTACCGGTCGCGTCCTCGATGATTTCGTGCCGCCTCCGGATGCCGAAGAAGACCCCGGGGCGACTCGGCGGATCGACCGAGCCGCGCACCGGGGCCTACAGCGAGAACCGCTACAGCGCTTTCAGTTCCTCCGTGACCGCGCCGACCGATTTCTTCGCGTCGCCGAACAGCATCGACGTATGGTCGGCGTAGAAGAGCGGGTTGTCGATACCGGCGAAACCGCTGTTCATCGAACGTTTCAGCACGATCACCGATCGCGCCTGGTCGACATTGAGGACCGGCATCCCGTAGATCGGGCTGGCCGAATCCTCGCGCGCGGCGGGGTTGGTGACGTCATTGGCGCCGATGACCAGGGCGACATCGGTGCGGCCGAATTCGCCGTTGATATCGTCCATTTCCTTCATGGCGTCGTAGGAGACCTCGGCCTCGGCCAGGAGCACGTTCATATGACCGGGCATCCGTCCGGCCACGGGATGGATGGCGTATTTGACCTCCACACCCTTGGCTTCCAGCAGACCCGCCATCTCCTTGACCGCGTGCTGGGCCTGGGCGACCGCCATCCCGTAGCCGGGCACCACGATCACCTGGTTGGCGTAGGCCATCTGGATGGCGGCATCCGCGGCGGAGGTGGCCTTGGCCTGCTTCTGGGCACCGTCACCGGCGGCCGCGGCGGTACCGCCGCCGCCCCCGAAACCACCCGCGACGATCGCGGGGATGGAACGGTTCATCGCCTTGGCCATCAGGTTGGTGAGGATGGTGCCCGACGCGCCGACGATCATGCCGGCCACGATCATGGCGGTGTTGTTCAGCGCCAGACCGGCGGCCGCGGCCGACAGTCCGGTGAGGGCGTTGAGCAGCGAGATCACCACGGGCATATCGGCGCCGCCGATCGGCAGCACCACCATGAGGCCGAGTACACCGGCGGCCAGCAGCAGGCCGACCATCCACCACTGCGAGACGCCGCCGTCGGAGGCACCCAGGCCGATGACGATCGCGGCGGCGATCGCGACCACCGCCAGCAGCAGGTTCACCGGCTGCTGGAGTTTGCCGAGCCCGATGGGTTTACCCGGCAGGATCTCCTGCAGTTTGCCGAACGCGATGAGCGAACCCCAGAACGAGATCGAGCCGATGATCGCCGCGAACAGCGAGCCGACGATGATGTGCACCGTCGGTTCCTCGCCGTGATGGAATACCGAGAACCCGGTGGTGTCGATGAACTCGGCCCACGCGATCAGCGCGACCGTGCCACCGCCGACACCGTTGAACGCGGCCACCAGCTGCGGCATGGCGGTCATCTTGGTCCGCAGGGCGGGCGGCACACCCAGGGCCACACCGATCACGAGGCCCGCGACGATGAGGATCCAATTGCTGGTATCGCGTACGGCGATGAGCGTGGCGATCACGGCGAGCGCCATACCGGCCGCGGCGATCCAGTTACCCCGGACCGCGGTCTTCGGGCCGGTCAGACCCATCAGGCCGTAGATGAAGAGGGCGAAGGACAGGATGTAGAGGATATCGACCAGATTGTCCATGGGTCACTTACCTGCCTTCTCGGCACCCGCTGCGGGCTTCTTGCCTTTGAACATGCCCAGCATCCGGTCGGTCACCACGAAGCCGCCGATCACGTTCAGCGTTCCGAACACCAGGGCCACGAACAGGATGATCTGTACCCCGAGTGACGGGTCCTCCATCCGCCCGAGAGTGACCAGCGCGCCCAGCACGACGATGCCGTGAATGGCGTTGGTTCCCGACATCAGCGGAGTGTGCAGGGTGTTGGGGACCTTGGAGATCACCGCAAAACCCACGAATCCGGACAGCACCAGAATCGCGATATTCGCCAAGAGCTCGCTGTACATCATTCGGCCTTCGTAGTCGGTTCGGCGTCACGGGTGACGCAGGAGTCGGCCAGCACCTGGTCGGAGAAGTCCGGGGTCAGCTGCCCGTCGGTGACCATCAGTTCCAGCAGCGCGGCGATGTTCTTGGAATACAGTTCGCTGGCGTGCTCGGGCATGGTGGCGGGCAGGTTCAGCGGCGAGCAGATCGTCACCTCGTGCTTGACCACGGTCTCGCCCGGTTCGGTGAGTTCGCAGTTGCCGCCGGTCTCCCCGGCCAGGTCGACGATGACGCTGCCCGGTTTCATCCCCTCGACCGCGGCGGCGGTCACCAGGCGCGGCGCCGGGCGTCCGGGCACCAGCGCGGTCGTGATGACCACGTCGAATCCCTTGATGGCGTCCTCGAGCGCCTGCTGCTGCTTCTCCTTCTCCGCATCGGTGAGTTCGCGGGCGTATCCGCCCTCACCGGCGGCGTCGATACCGAGATCCAGCCACTGGGCACCGACCGAGCGCACCTGATCGGCGACCTCGGGCCGCACGTCGTAGCCGGTGGTGCGGCCGCCGAGCCGTTTGGCGGTGGCCAGGGCCTGCAGGCCCGCCACACCGACGCCCAGAACCAGGACGGTCGCCGGTTTCACGGTGCCGGCGGCGGTGGTCAGCATGGGGAAGAACCGGGTCGACTCCGACGCGGCCAGCAGAACCGCCTTGTAACCGGCGACATTGGCCTGGGAGGACAGCGCGTCCATCACCTGGGCCCGGGAAATACGGGGGATGGCCTCCACCGCGAAGGCCTGCACCCCCGCCTTTTTCAGAGCGTCGATCTGGTTGTCGGCGTTACGCGGCGCGAGGAACCCGATGAGGGTCTGTCCCGAGGACAGTGTGCCCACCTCGGTATCGCTGGGCGGCGCGACCTTGACGACCACATCGGCCGACCAGGGGTCGCCGATCGTGGCACCGGCCTCGGTGTAGGCGGTATCGGGAATGAGCGCGCCCAGCCCGGCACCGGTTTCGACCACGACTTCCAGGCCCTGTTTCACCAGGGTCGGAATGATCTTCGGCACCAGGGCAACCCGGCGCTCGCCCGCGCCGGTCTCGCGTACGACACCGACACGCGCCCCGCGCGGCGACGAATCGCCTACGGTCTGCGTTGTCTCCACTTGTCTGACTTCCCTCTCCACTGTGCTAGGCCGCCGATCACGGCGCCGGGCGGAGGTGTTCGTGAACACCACCGCCCGAAATCCTGGCAACCGTACATCGGCCGAAGTGAGATTAGCTGAGATGCCCGTCACATTCGCCTGCGGACGGGGGTAGTTTTAACAAAGGTAAAGACAGTTCACAGGACATATCGAGCCGTACCGGCCGCCCGGCTTGAAAAGTTTGCGAACCCGGTTGCCCGGTGCGAGGCCCGGGTGCGGCCTTACGCCGTAGAGTCCCCCGTGTGAGTGACTGCGTTTTCTGCCGGATCGTGGCCGGAACAGCGCCCGCGCACCGGGTGTACGAGGACGACATCGTCTGCGCGTTCCTCGATATCCGGCCCATCACCCGCGGGCACACCCTGGTGATCCCGAAGCGGCACGCCACGGATCTGTCCGAACTGGACGCCGAGACCGGCGCCGACCTGTTCCGGGTGGGCCACCGGATCGCCCGGGCCGTACAGGGTCCCGAATTCGGCGCGGATGGCGCGAATCTGCTGATCAACGATGGTAAGGCGGCATTCCAAACGGTAGGCCACGTCCATCTGCACGTGCTCCCGCGCAACCACGGCGACAAGTTCCGGTTCGCGGCCGGGCTGCTGCTGCGCCGGCCGCACGGGCCCGCCCAGGTCGCCGCCGCCCTCCGCGCCGCCCTGGCGAGCCGGAGCGAACCCGATACCGGCTAGCCGTTCGGCTTCGGCGAGCATACGGACGAATTCCGAACAGCCCACGGAAGGCAACCTGATGACCGGACTACCCGACCACGCAACCCTCACGGCGCTACTCGCCGAGCAGTTCGACGCGCTCGCCGAACTGGTCGCCGACCTCCCCGAGCAGCAGTGGCGAACCCCGTCCCCGCTGCCGGGGTGGACGGTATTCGATGTGATCGGCCATGTGATCGGCACCGAGTCGATGCTGCTCGGGGAGAAACCGCCGGCGCGTGATCCGCAGACCGCGGACGTCGATGTCGCCACCCTGCCGCATGTCCGCAACGAGATCGGGAAATTCAACGAGATCTGGTTGCAGCGCTTGCGCCCGCTGCCGGGCACGCAACTCTTGGACCGGTACCGCGACGTGACCGGGCGCCGCCGCGCGGCGCTGGCCGCGATGGACGAGGCGGCCTGGCTCGCGCCCGGACCGTCGCCGGTGGGCGAAGTGCCCTACGCCCGGTTCATGCGGGTCCGGCTGTTCGACTGCTGGATGCACGAACTCGATATCGCCGATGCGCTCGGCATCGCGGTCGACGAGGGCGGGGCGCGCGGTGACGCCGCCTTCGCGGAGTTCGCGCAGTCCCTGCCGCGGGTGGTGGCGAAACGGGGCGGGGCGCCCGCGGGATCGCTGATCACCTTCGAGGTGACCGGCCCGCTGGCCCGGACTCTGTATATCGAGGTCGCGGAACGGGCCCGCTACGTGCCGGCGCCCACCGCCGACGCCACCGCGACCGTCACCCTCGATTCGGGTCTGCTGGTACGGCTGGGCGGGGGCCGGGTGAATCCCGAGAAGGTGCTGGAGCGGGTGACCTTCGGTGGCGATGCCGAACTGGGCCACCGGATCGTGCGGAACCTCGCCTTCACCATCTGAGATGCGACTGTTCCTGGCCTCCTACCGGTTCGGCGCCCACTACGCCGAGTTCGCCCACCTGACCGGCGGACCGGGGCCGATCGCGGTGATCGCGAATGCCTGCGACTCCTGGCCGCAGGCCCGCGATGCCGCGCTGACCAGCGAACTGGTGCCGTTGCGGAAGCAGGGCTACGCGCCCGAAGAAGTGGACCTGCGCGACTACGCCGGACGTCCGGCGGAACTGGAGCGGACGCTGCGGCGCTTCCCCACGGTATGGGTCCGCGGCGGCAACACCTTCGTGCTGCGCGCCCAATTCGCGCGCTGCGGTGCCGACCGGATCATTCCGGACCTGCTCACCGCCGACGCTCTGGTCTACGCCGGGTACAGCGCGGGCGCCTGTGTCCTGGGTCCGCATCTGCGCGGTCTGGAGACCTCCGACGATCCGGCGGAGGTGCGACCGGTATGCGGGATCGATCCGATCTGGGAGGGGCTCGGCCTCGTCGACCGGGTGATCGTCCCACATATCGATTCGCGCACCGATCCGGACGGCGCGGGTAACGCCCTCGCCGCCGGTTTGCGGGCCGCGGGCACCGCACACTGGGCGCTGACCGATGACGATGTACTCGTCCGCACCGGGAGCGAACTGCGACTCCGCACCGCCTGACCGGGTTTCGCCGGCGATTCCGTCGAGGTGCGGATTCAGCGGCGCCGGAACACCACCCAGCGCATGGCCGAGTACATGTACACCGCTTCACAGGCGCCCGCGGCCAGCCGCGACAGGTGATACTGCACGCCCAGCGCCGCCAGCCCCGCACCGACGCCCAGGATGAAGGCGAGATAGTTGATCACGACCACCACGGTGTACACCGCTGCCTGTCGTCCGGCCGGGGCGTGGGAGCGGAAGTTGAGGGTCCGGTTCAGGTAGAACGCCAGCGCGAAGGCGCAGACATAACCCACCGACACCGACAGCCAGCCGGGCAGCCCGAGCCCACTGCGCATACCGGTGAGGATGACCAGATCGACCCCGAAGGTGAAGGTGTTGATGAGGGCGAACCCGAGGAAGGTCGGCGGCACCACCCGGTCCAGCCCCCAGGGCAGCCGGGCGACCACTGCCTCGCACCACCGGGCGAATCGGCTCGCCCATGTCTCGGGGTTCGTCGCCACACCGTGCACGCGGCCAGCCTCGCAGGGTCAGGTGACGGGGAGGTGAGCGGCCGGGAAACGGAGCGGCACCTGCTTCTTCCCTCCCGGCCGGCCACGCGCACGGTCCGGCCCCAGGTCACGCGGCTCGGCACTTCGGGCTCGGAAGCCGGCTCACAAATTGCTATTGGAGCAAATTTCCTTGCCAATAATTCGTCCCGTGCGGATAGTCGTCGGCAAGGAGGTGGTCAGGGTGACCGAAGAACTGGAGAACTCGTACGACGTGGTGGTGGCCGGTGGTGGGGCGGCCGGCCTGAACGGCGCGTTGATGCTGGCTCGCTCCCGGCGGTCGGTAGTGGTGATCGACGCCGGGCAACCGCGCAACGCTCCCGCCGAAGGAGTGCACGGGTTACTGGCCCGCGACGGTATGCCGCCCGCGGAACTGGTGGCCCGGGGCCGGGAGGAAGTCCGGCGCTACGGCGGGCACGTGGTGTCCGGAGAGATCACCGAGGCGGTGCGTGACGGCGACGGTTTCTCGATCGCCCTGGCCGACGGGCGCCGCGTCCGGGCCCGGCGGCTGCTGGTGACCACCGGGCTCACCGATGAGCTCCCGGATATCCCCGGCCTGCGCGAACGCTGGGGTCACGATGTCGTGCACTGCCCGTACTGCCACGGCTGGGAGGTCCGCGACCGCGCGATCGGCGTGCTGAACACCGGTCCGATGTCGCAACACCAGGTGCAGTTGTTCCGGCAGCTCAGCGACGATGTCGTGTTCTTCACCCACGACGGCCCCGAACCCACCGCCGACGAGGCCGAGCGGATGGCCGCCCGCGGTATCCGGGTGGTGACCGGAAAGGTCACCGCGGTCGAACACGGATCGGGCGGCATCACCGGACTGCGTCTCGCGGACGGCGAGGTCGTCGCCCGCGATGTGGTGGCAGTCGGCACCCGGATGGTCGCCCGGGCCGGTTTCCTGAACAGCCTGGGACTGCCCGCGATCGACCATCCGGCCGGAGTCGGACGCTATATCCCGGCCGACGCGACCGGGCGCACCGAGGTGCCCGGGGTCTGGGCCGCGGGCAACGTCACCGAACTGACCGCGCAGGTCGGCGCCGCCGCCGCAGCAGGCGCGATGGCGGGGGCGCAGATCAACGCCGATCTGGTGGAGGAGGAGGTCCGGGCGGCAGTCGCCGCGGGATCATCGGCCGTGAGCGGGATGTAGCTCGCCGAGCAGGTTCGGCAGCCGCCCCGGAACGGCTAGCGTGAGGACGTGGACCTGCGTGAACTGATCGATCAGCTACCCGAGGGCGCGGTGCTCACCGACCCGGACCTACTCGCCGGATATCGCCACGACTGGGCCAAGGACCCCGCCGCCGGAACACCCGCGGCGGTGGTCCGGGCGAGCAGTACCGCCGATATCAGCGCGACACTGCGCTGGGCGAACGAGCACCGGGTGCCCGTGGTGCCGCGCGGTGCCGGATCCGGGCTCTCGGGTGGGTCGACGGCCGTGGACGACGGGATCGTGCTCAGTACCGAACGGATGCGCGAGATCAGCGTCGACCCGGTCACGCGGACCGCCGTCGTCCAGCCGGGCCTGCTGAACGCCGAGGTCAAGCGGGCGGTCGCGGAATACGGGCTGTGGTACCCGCCGGACCCCTCCTCGTTCGAGATCTGCTCGATCGGTGGTAACGCCGCCACCAACGCCGGTGGTCTGTGCTGCGTGAAATACGGCGTGACCACCGATTACGTGCTCGGGATGGAGGTGGTGCTGGCCGAAGGCACCGTGGTGCGCCTGGGTGGTCCGCGACTCAAGGATTCGGCGGGCCTGTCGCTGACCAAGATGTTCGTCGGCAGCGAGGGCACCCTCGGCGTGATCACCGAACTCACCCTGCGCCTGCTGCCGGCCCAGCCCGCGCAGAGCACCGTCGTGGCCTCCTTCTCGACCCTCGCCGCCGCGACCGAGGCGATCCTCGCCGTCACCGGGGCGCTGCGTCCGGCGATGCTCGAATTCATGGATTCCGTCGCGATCAACGCGGTCGAGGACGAACTCCGGATGGGCCTGGACCGCCGAGCGGCAGGCCTGCTGGTCGCGCGCTCCGACGCACCCGGCGAGCACGCCGCCCACGAGGCGAAGATCATGCTGGACGCCTGCCGGGCCGCGGGGGCCACCGAAGCCTTCCACACCGCCGACCCCGAGGAGGGCGAGGCCTTCACCGCCGCCCGGCGCTTCGCGATACCGGCGGTGGAGAAGATCGGTCCGCTGCTGCTCGAGGATGTCGGCGTGCCGCTCCCCCGCCTGGGCGAACTGGTCACCGGTATCGCCGAGATCGCCGACCGCAACGAGGTGACCGTCTCGGTGATCGCGCACGCCGGCGACGGCAACACCCACCCGCTGATCGTCTACAACCCCGACGACCCCGACCAGACCGCCCGCGCCCACCGCGCCTTCGGCGAGATCATGGATCTGGCCATCGGGATGGGCGGCACCATCACCGGCGAACACGGGGTCGGACGGCTGAAGAAGGCATGGCTCCCGGATCAACTGGGCCCCGAGGTGATGGACCTGACCCGTCGCGTCAAGGACGCCCTCGACCCGCACGGCATCCTCAACCCCGGCGCGATCCTCTGATCCCGGAACAAACCCCGCCTCCGGTGGGGTTCCAGGGAAGGTGACCACCGAACTCCGACACAACGCCGCCGACACCCGCTTCGAGATCTTTCTCGACGGCACCCTGGCCGGATACGCCGACTACGCGGAAACCGAGAGCCCGAAGGTCCGCAATTTCCACCACACGATCACCTTCCCGGAGTTCCGGGGCCGCGGAGTGGCCGGTCAGGTGGTGAAGTACGCCCTCGACGAGAGCCGCGACGCCGGGTTCTCGGTCGTGGCCACCTGCTGGTACGTCGACGAGTTCATCGGCCGCAACCCCGAATACGCGAGCCTGGTCCACCGCTGACCGATCCCGTGAACCGCCCCGCGCGAGCGCACCTCGGCGCCGGGTCGTCGCAGTACACTGCGTGCAGCGGGACAGTACCCCCGCCCGACGGTATCCGGGAGGAGCGTCATGACTGCCGAGACGATCACCCCCGCATGGATGCACGAGCAGATCACCATTACGGAGTACGACTCCTGGTCCGAGGAGCAGTGTGCGGGGATCGAGATCGTGGACGGAATGGTCGTCGTGAGCCCCAGCGCATCGAAACGGCACAACCGCCTCGCCCGCCTCCTGGCGAACGCGCTCGACGCCGCGGCCGGACCGGACTGGAACGCCGATACGGGTTTCGATGTCCGGCTCCAGGACGTACCGCTGAACAACCGGCGCCCGGATGTCGTGGTGTATCGCACCGACACGATCGATATCACGCCGACCCGCCCCGAGCATGTCCTGCTGGTGGCAGAAGTGGTGTCACCGGGTTCGGAGACCACCGACCGGATCGTGAAGGTAGAGCAGTACGCCAAGGCCGGTATCGCGTTCTACTGGCGGATCGAGCAGGCGGCGACCGGCGTGCCGCTGATCTACACCTACATCCTGGACCCGGCGACCGGTTCGTATCGGACCGGAGAGATGTTCACGGGAATCGTCGAGGTGGCCGCCCCGTTCCCCGTGAACGTCGATCTCGGCCGGATCTGACCGGTCCGGCCGGGCACTGCGGCCACGGCCCGCGGTCGCGCCCGGAGTTCGGCACCGACCGCGGCCGGCCGGGTCAGCTCGCGGTTTCGTCCAGAATCCACTGACCGTAGGCCGGATTCACCCCCGCCACCGGTACCGCGATCACCTGCGGCACCTCGTCGGGATGTTCGGTATTGGCTCGCTCGATGATGGCGTCCACGAGCGAGGCGCGGGTGTGCAGGATGACCACCGCTTCCGACGCGTCCTCCACCTCGCCCTCCCACCGGTAGATCGACCGGACATCGGGCAGGATGTTGCCGCAGGCCGCCAGCCGGTCGGTGACCAGGCGGCGGGTGAACTCGGCCAGCCACTCCTCGTCGGGTCCGCTGACGGTCACGTCCACAAGATCGGTTTCGCTCACGGCGTCCATGATCCACGACCCCGCCCGGATAGGCCGAGGCAGTGGTTCCGCACCGGCGAGCCGGCAGTGCCGCGATACCGGAACGCGCCCGGGCTAGGTTTTCCGACGGCGGAGCAGCGCGTGGTGGATGTAGTAAAAGGTGTCGACGTGGCGGGTGAAAACACTCACCGGCTCCCAGCCGAAGTTCTCGTCCAGCCATTCGATACACAGGGTCAGGGCCGACAGCGTCCCTCGATGATCAGCGTCGCGCAATGAGCTGTCCCAGCCGGACTTCCGCGTCGGCTCGGAGCAGACGACCAGATATCTACGCTGATAGGTGCGCATATCGACCGTGCCGTTCAAAATGGCACCGGCTTCGAAAACCGGGCCCGGACCGGCCTGCAACAGCGGGGGTTGACCGTACATCCTCCGAGTAGAACCCGGCCGCCCCGACAGCGGCAACCTCTGCCGGGATGCGCGCCGGGCGACCGCGGAACCCGGCTGCTACGGTGCTCCGGCTTCCGGGAAGCGTTGAGATGTCAGCGATTTCGTGCGGGTTTCGTGAAGGGCCCCGCGACCGCACGGCCGGCGGTGACCGACATATCGTCGCCGACCTCGCTTTCGATCGCCGCGCTGGTCGACTGCGTGCCGGGTTCGTAGAGCGTGTCCAGATTTCCGTCCAGCCATTGTGCGGCGCCCAGCGACCCGGCGCCTGTCAAAGCGGCGATGTGGACGATCACGCGGCCCTGGTCCTCCCGGCGGCCGAGAAACGCGATATCCGTGCGGTTCCCGGAGTCGGTGGACGAACCGATCCGGCGGCCGGACTCCTTTTCGACGATATGCCAGGTGCCGTCGACGTTCTCGAAGCCCAACGCGTCGTCGGCGTCGAGCAGATGCCGTGCCACCGGGGCCGATTCGGGACCGCATATCAGCACCGCGTCTCCAGTGGGCACGTCCTCGTCATCCGGTTCGATCGCGAACCGCGACGACGCGAGTGACAGTCGGTTCAGCGTGGCTTCGATATGCTCCCGGGCCGCCCGGCCGGCGGCGTCCGAGGTTCCATGACCGTCTTCGTCCTCGCTGTTGCGGGGAATACCGACAGCAACCGGCCCCACGCCGAAGAACGCCCGCTCGGCCGGCGGTGCACCCGATTTGATCTGACTGATCCGGCCTTTGGTGACCCCGAGTAGTTCCGCGATCTCGGTATAGCTCAGCCCGTTGCCGTGCGCCTCTTCGATCGCCTCCTTGCGGAGTCGCGCCAATTCGGTGGCCCGCTGCTGGTAGCGCGTGATCAGTTCGGTGGCCCGCTGGGCCCGGCGGACCGGATCAGGATCGGAACGGACCTGCTCGAATTCATCTGCGCCACGCATGCCGTGAGTTTAGTGGCCGACTTGACCGCATCGGCCGACCGCCGTAGCATCGAGTTTACCCCTCATAAACAACCCAACTCGGTGCGCCCGCGCAGTTTAGCAGGGGTAAATCTCGGCAGGACCGCCGCTCGCGACCAGTGACCGGCTCGACGAATCCATGAACATACGAGGTCATCCGATGCACCATGATCGTCCCCGCTTGCCCACCCGAAGCCCCGTCAACCGCGCGATGGCGGCCACCCTGCGATTGCTGGAGCCGTGCGAAGACACCGATCCGGCGATCCTCGTACGCGTGGCCTCCGGGCTGCGCGCGCTACCCGATCCGCCGCCCGCCCGGGTAGCGGGCGGTACCGCCGCCCCGCACACACCGGGTCACACCGGACTTCCGTCTCACCCGCCCCGGCACGCCGGCCCCCGCGCCGGTCACCACTGAACGCGCGGGAGCACCGATGTCACTCGGAAAACCGCCCTGCCACTGCCGGAACGAACCCTGGATCCACAGCGGCATGCTGCGCGCGGCATCCGGCCCCGGCCGGTACCGCTGCCCGGAAACGCTGCACTGCCTGCACGGCACGACTCTCACCGGCGGACGGATCGCCGAACATTGGCGAAATGTTCCCGGCGAATGCCCATGGGCCGGAATGAAAGTCACCGGCCGCGCCGTCTGCGTATGCGGGCAGGGCCCATGGATCACACTGCGGCAACTGCGGATCGTCATCCGCAGAAACCTCACCGGCCCCGTCTCGGCCGTCGCCTGCCCGGGCCTGTGCCCCGGACCCGATATCGCCGTCCGCGACGACCTGATCCTCGATCACCCCCGCGACAGCCGCACACCGTGCCCGTGGTCGGGCACCCGGATCGTCCCCATCGGAACGCCCCCACCACTGTTCAGCCGACCCGATCCGCCAGGCTCGCTGGGTGCGCCCGATTCACCGCCGTGAGCGTGATTTTGGAGCGGCTCCGCCGCTCGATGGGTGGGGCCGGTCTCGAATTCGGACGTGGGCCTGGTCACAGCCGGAATTCCGGGCCCCGGGTGCCGATTCCTCCACGCGATCCGAAAACCACTACACAGCAGCTTTTCTCGTGAAATACGCCCGTAACATACCCGGGCAGACTCACGCCAAGTTACCGAAAGGTATTGTGTCGCAGCTCTCTTTGTGACGCAGAAGCCATCCGACCAGCGCCTTCAGTGCTCTAACCTAGTAGATGTCGAGATGAGCGGCGAGAGTTCATCGGGGAATGCCACCGTTCCCTCCTAATGCGCGACAGCACAATATCGGTAGACCCAAAGGTCGAGATCAGAATAATGGGATATTCACAAAACAGAACCGTCAGCACCACCGTCCGACCGAATTCCGGATTGCTATCCGATTGGGCATGCTGGTCCATCGCCGCGCTCGCACTGATCTCTCTCGCCCTCCTTTTCCAGCCCTGGCTGTCGGCCTCGGGGCCGTCCGGTGATGTGCACACCGACGCATTCGGCCGGCTCGAAGGTTCGGTACCCGGACTCGCCACGGCCGGCGAGCGCCCGGTCGACGGAGTCGCATCGATCAGCGCACTGGGGGGCACCCTCACGGCCGCCGCCACGCTCATCATCTTGTCCGGGCTACTGCTGTACCGGATGTTCGGAATCGGGCGGCGTGCCGTGATCGCAGGCAGCGCGGCCACTGCCGTATCCGGTCCGGCAACCTTGCTGTACCTCCACGGCAAAGCGCCGGAGGTCAGTGCGATGACCGAGTACCGCGACGGGCTGAAAGCCGCCTTCGACGTTTTCCTGAACTCCTTCCTCGGCGGCGACGCGGCATCGGCCGCCGGCACGAGCGGGCAGGCGGCCACCGTCGCCCTGACCAACCAGGCAATACTCGGCAGCCTCGCCGCGGTGGCCACTGGCGTATTCGCCCTCGGCCTGCGCAACCGGATCCGTTCGGTCGCAGACGTTGCCGACGCACCGTGGGTGACCGCACAACGGCACGTGGTCGGCGAGCCGGCGACCCGCCCGAATGCGGCCCGCGAGGCGGATGAACTTCTGCGGCGGCAACTCGAACAGCTCACGCGGTACGAGCACCGGCTGAGCGACCGGGACGAGCCGGTCAGCGACGACGAGCGGCATCTCTCCGACGAATCGGACACTCAACGTCTGCTGCGGCGCAACGAGCGTCCCGACCGCGCCGAGAACCAGCCCGGACAGATCCGCCGCGACCGGAATACCTCGCGACGGACCCGGCCCCGCCCCGGGAAGCGGGCGCCGTGTACTCCGCAGACCGGCACGAGGACCGCCGCTACGCGCGAGGGCCGGTCGGCCGCCCGCTCCGGCTCATCGTCGGCGACTCCTCGCTACACCTGACGAATTCGCCGATATCGCCCACTTTCATTCCACACCATGCAGCCGGTGCAAGAGGAGGTCCTGGTCTCGCGGGTTCCTCCGCGAGAAGGAGTACCTTTCAGCGCGCAGGCCTGGTGATCTCCTCCATCAGCATGCGCAGAGTGAGCGAGTGCTTCTCCGGCGGGAGTGCGTCGAGCGCCGTCCTGGCGTAGGAGATTCCCTCCTCACGGTCACCGGCACGAACCAGCATCAGCCCCCGATGCATTTCGAGGTGGGTGGCGAACCTGGGAAGTGTCGGCGGTAGGAGTCGACGTGCTTCGTCCTGAGCGACCACCGCATCCGATTCATCACCGAGCCGGGCGCGCAGCAACGAGCGGAACACTCCGAGCCGCCAATACGGGACCGCGTAGTCGGAGGCCTCACCGTCTTCCGAACCGGCACGGTCGAATACCCGGCGGCCTTCGGTATCGAGTTCCCGTGCCGCGTCCCCGTCGCCAGCGATGGCGGCCGCATGCGCCTTTCCGTAGATCGCATTCAGCCGGCCCAGCGACGGCCGATCGTCGATGGCCAGCGCCTGGTCGGCGAACATCGTCGCAACAGGCAACGAAGCGCCTTCATATCCGAGGGCGATAGCGGCGCGGCCTCGGACCCACACACGAGTATTCGCATCCCCGGACCGGTCTGCCGACTCGGCCGCCATCCGGTACCAGGCCACCGCCTTGTCGCCGTCCGATCCGGGGAACGTTTTGGCGTACAACGTCATCAGCCGTGACACATGGGCCCACATTCGCGGACTGTCACATTGCTGCTGGATCACCGCGAGGTCGATGGCCAGCCGCTTCTGGATCTCGGCGGCACCCAGGGTCATGTAATCGGCACCATAGGTGGCAAGGGTGTCCGCCCACGCTTCGACCGACGGACCGGCACCTCTCAGCCGCGCGGAGAACCCCTCCGCGAGCAGGTCGGATGCGACACCGGGTGCGACCGTCGTCGCGGCGAATGTGGATAGAAACCGTCTACGGTTCACGTCGGACTCCATTACTGCCAGCGGCACATCGAGCACAGCGGCCAGGTGCCGCAGCCAGAACGGGGACGGCACCGACTTACAGGACTCCCACCGCCGCGAAACGTATTCGCGGCTGATCGGGGTGCCCGAATGTTCGGCCAGTTCGTCGGCCAGACGCCCCTGGGACCATCCCCGAGCCTGGCGCAGGTCGCGGATGAGCTTGCCCGTGTGCATATCGCCATGATGCCCCCACAATCCCGATTTCGTATGCGTGCCACTGGAGATGCCACTACGGGACCACTACGTATGCCACTGGTTGGAACCGCCACACCGCAGAACCATTGACAGCGGGAAGCGGGGAGAGGCCGCTACCGATCAAGGGCCACCCGGCCGGCCACGGTCGTCCGGGTGGAGCCCTCCAACGATCCGACAGGAGAGGGCGGTTCTTCGCGCGGAACAGTCGGCTGCGAACCGCGTTTCGCGACACCGGGCCGCGGTACGGCTGTGTCGGCGATCGAACCGTTCTTTCCCCGCCATTCGCGAGGAGACCGTTGCATCACGAGCGCCACATACTGCCCACACGCTCCGTCTCGAATCAGGCCATCGCCGCAACGCTGCGGCTGTGGAACGAGATCGGGTGCACCGACTCGACGACACTCGAACGCATCGTGTCCGGCCTGCGCGAACAGACCGACGATCGGCCTGTTGGCAATTCCGTCTCGACCATCGAAATATCCGCGCCGGATGCACGTCAGAATCCTGTGAAGCAGATGAAACCCGGGGCCGGCGGGTGACGCGGCTCCGCAGCACAGCATCACAACAAGGGTGTGAGTGCCGGCGCGAGCCGTGGATTCACGGCGGCATGCTCATCCCCAAATTCACCTCGGGTGTTTACCGTTGCCCCGAAACGAACTATTGCCTGCACGGTGCCCGGTTGATGGACGGCCGGATCGCCGATCACTGGCGGAACGTACCGGGGCCGTGCCCCTGGATCGGAATGAAGATCGCCGACAACGCGACCTGCGAGTGTGGGCGCGGTCCATGGATCAGCACTCGGCAGCTGCGGCTTTTCACCCGCAAGAACCTCGTCGGACCGTTGGTGTCCGTCGACTGCCCCGGGCTGTGTGCAGGCCCCGCTCCCCTCGTATCCGTGATCGACGACCATGTGGCGGATCATCCGCGCGACAGCCGGACCCAGTGTCCGTGGTCAGGAACATGGATCGCAGCCAGTGGCGCGCCACCGCCGCTGTTCCCGCCTGGATGCTGATCAGTATTCGAGGTCGGTCCAGTCGATGGCGATCGGGAACGGGAATTCGATCCGCACCCCGCGCTCATCGGCGGGGGTCCACTCGCCTGCCATCAGGTAGTTGGAGGGGTGCAGCGGACGCACCCCGGGCGGCAGCTCGGCGTGGCCTGTTTCCAGTACGTACGCTCGCACCACTGCGATCGCGCTGGCGTTGCGCGCCAGGGTGACCTCCCAGTACCAGGGAATCCCCGCCCCCGCGTAGCGGCTCTTCTTCGCCTCCATGTCCGACTGCGTATTCGAGGGGGAGAGCACCTCGCCGACGAGCAGGGTGTCGGGCGCCCTGACATCCTGGTACGGGGATTCCAGACAGCGGTGCACCAGGAAATCCGGGGTGCGGAAATCGGACTTGCCGTTGCTGCCGAGAAAGACGTCGGTTTCCACGTTGACCCGCCAGCAGGTCTGCGGGTTCTCCGACATGGATCTACGTGCGCAGCTTTCGATCGCATTGCGCATGCGCACCGTGAACATCTGATGTTCCGCCGGGCCGCGGTGCTCCCACACCACCCGGCCGCTCCAGAGCTCGATCTGCTGGGCGAGGTCTTCCGGCAGTTGCTCGAATTCTTCCCAGGTCATGTACTCGGGAAGGTCGGCCGGGCGGGCGCTCACCGAGTTCGCCCGGCGGTCCCGTCATCTCCGCGCCGCCGAGGCTTATCGGAGTTGATGTAGAACCGCCCGCCCCTGTACACCGCTTTGTTCGGTGCGTCGTCGTCATCCGGGTCGCCGGAGTCCGCGGGATCCGGCAGTTCCGCGATCTCCTCGATGACGATCTGTGCGCGCGCCGCGCCGGGATCGAACATCTCCTGGAACGGCCCCGCGAACGAACCCCCGAGGCCGTGGTGCTTCGCCCGGATAGCCGCCCACCCGAACAGCACCAACGGGCCGATGGTGACGATCAGCAGCAACAAGTCCCCGCCCATGTCCACCGAGCGTACCGACGACACGCTCGGCTCTCCGCTCTGTGGCCGTCGGCGGGGAGTTTCACCCGGCCGCTGATATCCGGGCCGTGTTCGCTCGCTCGCACCGGGGCGGACGACGCTGACGGCACGGCGGCGGCCCGAGCGTGAATCCCGGGCCGCCGTCCGAGCGTCGTGATCCGGAGAACTACCCCTTGAGCAGAGCGCGGGACATGACCACCCGCTGGATCTGGTTGGTGCCCTCGTAGATCTGGGTGATCTTGGCGTCGCGCATCATCCGCTCCACCGGGAAATCGGTGGTGTAGCCCGCCCCGCCGAACAGCTGCACCGCGTTCGTGGTGACCTCCATGGCCACATCGGAGGCGAAGCATTTGGCGGCGGCGGAGATGAAGCCGAGGTTCTTCTCGCCGCGTTCGGCGCGGGCGGCGGAGGTGTAGACCATGAGGCGGGCGGCTTCGATCTTCATCGCCATATCGGCCAGCATGAACTGGGTGTTCTGGAAATCGGCGATCGCCGTGCCGAACTGCTTGCGGTCCTTGGTGTAGGCGATGGCCGCGTCGAGCGCGCCCTGGGCCAGGCCGACGGCCTGCGCGCCGATGGTGGGGCGGGTGTGGTCGAGGGTCTGCAGGGCGGTTTTGAAACCGGTGCCCGGTGCGCCGACGATCCGGTCACCGGGGACCTTGCAGTTCTCGAAGTACAGTTCGGCGGTCGGAGAACCCTTGATGCCGAGCTTGTGTTCGAGGGGCCCGACCACGAAGCCCTCGTCGTCCTTGTGCACCAGGAACGCGGAGATACCGTTGGCGCCCTTATCGGGGTCGGTGACGGCCATGACGGTGTACCAGGAGGATTTGCCGCCGTTGGTGATCCAGCACTTGGAGCCGTTGATGATCCAGTCGTCGCCCTCCTGGCGGGCCCGGGTGCGCATGCTGCCCGCGTCGGAGCCGGCTTCGCGCTCGGACAGCGCGTAGGAGGCCATCTCACCGTTGACGATATCGGCGAGCACCTTCTGCTTGAGCTCCTCGGAGCCGTTGAGGATCATGCCCATGGTGCCGAGCTTGTTCACCGCGGGGATGAGCGAGGACGAACCGCAGACCCGCGCGACCTCCTCGATGACAATGCAGGTGGCGACGGAATCGGCGCCCTGGCCGCCGTAGGCCTCGGGGACGTGCACGGCGTTGAAGCCGGCGGCATTGAGTGCCGTGAGGGCTTCCGCGGGGAACCGCGCGTGCTCGTCGACGTCCTTGGCGTGCGGGGCGATCTCTTTCTCACACAGGGCGCGGATGGCCGAACGCAGCTCGTCGTGGAAATCCTCCAGCTTGAACAGATCGAAATCCGGGTTTCCCGCCATTGGCTTCACTCCTGTCGGCCTCCGTGCCGGCCGTCGGCACTCAGTGTCAGATCTTCCGCCACTATACCGCCCGGAACTTGATCACCTGGTGGCAGTGCATGGCACTCGGTGTCAGTCCGCGGTTGTTTCCGCCAAACTACCGAGCCGCTGACTCAGGAGTTCGGCGACATGCCGGGCGGGCAGGTCGCGCCGGAAAACCGCCAGCACCAGCTCGTCCTCACCCGCGGGCCGGCGACCGCCGCGCGGGATCGCGCTCAGCTCCGCGCGCAGATCGGCGGTACCCGCGGCCGACTCCCCGCGGACCATCCGCCGCAGCAGGTAGTTGTGCGTGGCGGTCACCGCGGCGGTGAACTGGACCCGGGCCAGATCCGGCGAATCGGGCTGCCGCTCCCGCAGATAGTCGGTGAACAACCGGTCGTAGCGGAACACCGTGACGATCTCCCGGTCCCGCAGCGCCGGGACCCGCCGCACCACGTGATACCGGCGCTCGGCGATATCACGCCAGCGGGTGAACCGTTCGAAAACCTGGACCGCGGCCTCGCAGATGGCGTCCCACGGGTCGAGCGGCGACTGCTGCAGATACTCCTGCGCCGCGACCAGCTGGGCCTCGTGATCGGCGAAGATGACATCTTCCTTGGACCGGAACTGCCGGAAGAACGTCCGCCGCGAGATGCCGGCCGCCTCGGCGATCTCGTCGACCGAGGTAGCCTCGTACCCCTGATCGGCGAACAACCGCAACGCCTCGTCGACCACCCCGAGCCGGAACCGGACCAGCTCGGCACCGCCGGCCCGGCGGACGGATTCCTCGTTGTCCATACCGATACCGTATCGAGCGACGTACCGGGCGTGGAACCGCGCGGGTTCGCCGCGCGCTCAGCCCATCAGACGCTTGCGCAGCGCCGCGTCCTTCTCCAGCACCATCGTCTCCAGCCCGGCCTGGAACTGCTCCATCCGCTGCCGCAGGGCCGGATCGTGGGTGCCGAGGATCCGGGCGGCGAGCAGACCTGCGTTACGTGCCCCGCCGATGGACACGGTGGCCACCGGGACCCCCGCCGGCATCTGCACGATCGAGAGCAGCGAGTCCATACCGTCGAGGTATTTCAGCGGCACCGGAACGCCGATCACCGGCAGCGGCGTCGCGGAGGCGACCATCCCCGGCAGGTGGGCGGCGCCGCCGGCCCCGGCGATGAGCACGCGCAGACCGCGGCCGCCCGCGTCCCGGGCGTAATCGAGCATGCGCTGCGGGGTGCGGTGCGCGGAGACCACACCGACCTCGAACCGGATCCCGAACTCGGCCAGCGCCTCCGCCGCGGCCTCCATGGTGGGCCAATCGGAATCACTGCCCATGATCAACCCGACCGCGGGGGAATTCTCGATACTGCCCGTCACCACGTCACTCATGCGGATCCCATCCGTCGGTCCATACCGCGTGCGACATCCAGTGCGCCGCGCGCTCGGCTCGTTCCCGCACCTGCGCCACGTCGTCACCGAGCACGTTCACATGCCCGATCTTGCGG
This sequence comes from Nocardia sp. NPDC024068, assembly GCF_040638875.1. Classification (NCBI taxonomy): domain Bacteria; kingdom Bacillati; phylum Actinomycetota; class Actinomycetes; order Mycobacteriales; family Nocardiaceae; genus Nocardia; species Nocardia sp. NPDC024068. The sequence goes on from NZ_JBEZYU010000010.1 coordinate 103,661, forward strand.
TCGGGGCGTTCGCCCTTCCCGTACAGGTGCACCTTGGCGTCCGGCATCCGGGCGAACAGATGATGCAGCCGCTCGTCCATCGACATGGCGGGCGCCTCGGGCGCACCGAGGATATTCGCCATCACCGTGACCGGCGCCAACGGGCTCGTATCGCCGAGCGGGTAGTCCAGGACCGCGCGCAGATGCTGTTCGAACTGTCCGGTCCGCGCCCCGTCCATCCCCCAGTGCCCGGAGTTGTGCGGGCGCATCGCCAGCTCGTTGATCAGCACGGTGCCGTCGTGGGTTTCGAACAGTTCGACCGCCATCGCCCCGACCACACCGAGATCCTCGGCCAGCCGCAGCGCCAGCTCCTCGGCCCGGCCGGCCAGTTCGTCCGAGAGGCCGGGCGCGGGGGCGATGACCACGGCGCACTGACCGTTGCGCTGCACGGTTTCCACCACCGGCCACGTCGCGGCCTGGCCGTACGGGGAGCGGGCCACCATCGCCGACAGCTCACGCTTCAGCGGCACCCGGACCTCCGCCAGCAGTTCCACCCCGGCTCCGAGCTGCTCGGCGGCGATCTTCGCCGCCTCCTCGGCGTCGGCGGGCATCCACACGCCGCGGCCGTCGTATCCGCCGCGGATCGCCTTGAGCACGGTCGGCCAGCCGTGTTCGGCGCCGAACCGCACCGCGTCGGCCTCGGATTCGATCATCGCGAAGGCCGGCACCGGCAGACCACGCGCCGACAGTTCCCGGCGCATGGCGAGTTTGTCCTGGGCGAAACGCAACGCGCCCGGCGGCGGGAGCACATTGACGCCCTCGGCGACCAGGGTCTCCAGATGTTCGGTGGGCACATGCTCGTGGTCGAAGGTGAGGGCGTGGGATCCGGTGGCGGCCCGGCGCAGCGCGTCGAGGTCGGTATGGCTGCCGAGCACCACGTCGGGGCTGACCTGCGCGGCGGGATCGTCGGGGCGTTCGGCGAGCACCCGGAGCCGCTGGCCCAGCGCGATGGCCGCCTGATGGGTCATCCGTGCCAGCTGGCCGCCACCGACCATGGTGACGGTGGGCATCGCCGCGGGATCGAAGGTACGTGCGTTCACGTCGGACAATACTGTCACGTCCTGCGGTAACGGTGGCTAGCGGTATGCTCGGGCCTTGTGTCATTCGTCGACAACGTGGTGCGCGTCCTCCCGCAGCCCCTTCAGGAGATCGCCTTCCGGCAACGCGAGCTCATCAAGTTCGCGATCGTCGGGGCGACCACGTTCGTCATCGACGGCGGAATCTTCTACGCCCTGAAGTGGACGGTACTGGAGGAGAAGCCGGTCACCGCGAAGATCATCGCGGGTGTGATCGCGGTGATCGCCTCCTACATCCTCAACCGGGAATGGTCGTTCAAGAACCGGGGCGGGCGCGAACGGCACCACGAGGCGCTGCTGTTCTTCGCGGTCAGCGGCATCGGCGTGGTGCTCAGCATGCTGCCGCTCTACGTCTCCCGCTACGCCTTCCAGCTGCACCAGCCCACGGTCAGCTTCATGGTCGAGAACATCGCCGACTTCATCAGCGCCTACCTCATCGGCAACCTCCTGCAGATGGCGTTCCGGTTCTGGGCGATGCGGCGCTGGGTCTTCCCGGACGAGGTCGATCAGATGATCGAGGACCTGGAGGAGTTCGTGGAGGAAGAACACCACCGGCGCCTCGGCCGCTGAGCGGCCCCCTCATCCCGGCCGCTGAGCGGCCCCCTCATCCCGGCCGCTGAGCGGCCCCCTCATCCCGGCCGCTGAGCGGCCCCCTCATCCCGGCCGCTGAGCGGCCCTCATCCCGGTCGCTGAGCGGTCACTAGCGTCTCCGGATCAGCGCGGCTCCCCCACCCGCCGATTCTCCATTCGCCCCGCCAGCGGTTTTCCGAGGAACACCGCGAACAACGCGGGCCGCCGGCGCTGCAACTCCAGTCGGCCGCCGTCTGCCTCGATGAGAGCGCGCGCCAGTGCCAGCCCCACCCCGGTCGACCCGGCCCCCGAGAAGCCCCGATCGAAGATATGCGGCGCCAGATCGTCGCTGACCCCTTCGCCCTCGTCCGCGACCTGCACACACACCAGCGGTTCGCGATCCCGGCCCGGCCGCACCGTCCGCACCGATACGGTGCAGGGTCCGCCGCCGTGCATCAGCGCGTTGTCCACCAGAACCGTGACCGCCTCGCGGAGCCGGGAGCCGCTGATCGGCGCCCGTAGTGATTCGTCGCCGGTGAGGGTGAGCGTGCGGCCCGCCTCGTAGAACGGGTGCGTCCATTCGGTGACGATGCCGCGCAGTTCGTCCATCACCGGGACCGGATCGCGGTCGCTCGCGTCCTCGTCCCGCGAAGCGCGGACCAGATCGTCGATGGCCTCGGTCAACCGGTCGACCTGCGCCATCGCTTCTTCCGCCTCGTGCACGACCTCGGGATCGGTATGCGCGGACAGTTCGTCCAATCGCAGCCGGACCGCCGTCAACCGGCTGCGCAACTGATGCGAGACATCGGCCACCAGCGCGTGTTCCCGTTGCAGCCGGCCGGCGATCTCGACGGTCGCCGAATCCAGCACATCGGACACCCGGTCCAGTTCGGCGATACCGTGCCGGCGCGGATCGGGCCGGAAATCGCCCATGGCCAGCCGGGCGGCGCGCGCGGCCACATCACGGATGGGGTCGGCGACCCGGCGGGCGGTGACGATCGCCACCGTGATGGCCGCCCCCAGGGAGAGCGCCACGGCGAGCGCCACACCGGCCACCGCCTGCCGCTGCCGGGCCTTCATCGGCGTGGCGGGCACTTCGAGCCGCAGCGACCCGTCGGTACCCATCGACAGTGATTCCACCAGTGGGTCGGTGACGGTCGCGGCGCCCACCTCGACCTTGGCGGCATTGTCCCCGGGCGCCGGATAGACCACGGTCAGCCGGCCGCCCTCCGGGACCAGCGGTTGCACGGTGCGCAGGTCGAGCCCGCCGCGCACCACCCCGTTATCGCTCTCCTGCACGATGACCTCGGCGGAGATCAGCTCCAACCGGCTGCGCAGATCGTTGCGGGTGATGTCCTCGACCCACAGCCACGCGGTATAGGTGAGCGGCACGCCGAGGATCACGGTGGTCAGCATCAGCACGGTCAGCATCGACCGCAGAATCCGCCGCCGCACGTCAGTCGGTGTTCAATCGGAAACCGACTCCGCGCACCGTGACGATCCGCCGCTCGGCCATCGGGCCCTCGTCCCCGATCTTGCGGCGCAGCCACGACATATGCATATCCAGGGTTTTGGATCCGCGGAGTTCCGCGTCACCCCACACCTCACGCAGGATCGTCTCCCGCGCCACCACCTGCCCGGCGCGGTCGATCAGCACCTTCAGCAGCTCGTATTCCTTGTTGGCCAGTCCTATTTCCACCCCGTTGACCAGCACCCGCCGCGCCGCCGGCTCCAGCCGGATCCCGCCGACCTCCACCGCGTCGTCACCGATACCGCTGCGCCGCAGCAGGGCCCGAACCCGGGCCAGCAGTTCGGCCAGCCGGAACGGTTTGCCCACGTAGTCGTCGGCGCCGGCATCGAGACCGACCACGAAATCCACCTCGTCGGTGCGGGCGGTGAGCATCAGGACCGCCATCTCCGCGCCGCGGGCGCGGACCTGCCGGCACACCTCCAGACCGTCCATCCCGGGCAGCCCGAGGTCCAGGATCAGCAGGTCGTGGTGGCCTTCGAGCGCACGATCCAGGACCGCGGGGCCGAAGCTCTCCACGGTCACCGAGTAGCCCTCACGGCCCAGAGCCCGTGAGAGCGGCGCGGCAATGGCCTCGTCGTCTTCGCCCAGCAGTACGGCGGTCATGCGACCACATTACGGTCCGCCGGCCCGGTACCCCCGCGCTCGCGACCCGGCCACCGCCGGAGATATGCGGAGTCAGTAGCCGCCGTAACGCGGTGAGGCCTCGAAAACCTGGTGGTAGAGCATCGCGTGCACCTGTTCGACATCCGGGATATCGGCGTATTCGAGAGGTTCCTCGGAGGACGAGCCGATGATGAGCGCGCCGGTGCCGAACATCCGGTCCACCAGTCCGTGCTGGAACTGGACGCTCGAGATCCGGCTCATCGGGATATCGATACCGCTGTGGGTGAGCACCCCCTCGCGGACCAGTACCCGGCGGTCGGTGACGATGAAATGGGTCGATTTCCAGCTCACGATCGGTGCTACGCAGCGCCAGGCGAGAATCAGCAGCCAGACGACCAGAATTCCCAGCAGCAGCGCGGTACGCGCGGTCTCCTCGGTGGTACGCCAGACGAGGCCGCCGAGGAAACCGGCCAGCGCGGTCGCGACGATGAGCGTGACGATGGGCCAGAAGAGCATCTTCCAATGCGGATGGGTATGCAGGATCAGCTCTTCGTCGGGCGCCAGCGCATCCTCCGGATAACCCATGGGCGCACATTACCTCCAAGAGATGCCACAATGCCCGAGGCGACCACACGGCACCTGCGCGATTCCGCGGGACCGAGTGGCCGGTATCTCACGCCCGCGGCGGAGAACCGGGGCCGCGCCGCAGCCGGACCACACCGCTCGCGGACGTCCCCGCACCGCCGCACTCGCTCGACCGAAGTTCTGCGCAAGCCATGTACACCCGCTCCCGCGGCGCCTCCATCCGCCGCCGAGCGGGACGCCCGCGACGATCGGAGAAGTGCGTGACCAGAGATCTGACCCAGCTCGAACTGCTCATCGAACTGGAACCCGTGGCCGAGAAGTCCCTGGACCGCCATCTGTCGATGGCCGAGGACTGGCATCCGCACGATTACGTCCCGTGGGACGCGGGCCGCAATTTCGCCGCCCTCGGCGGGCAGGACTGGGAGCCCGCGCAATCCGGGCTCGGTGCGGTCGCCCGGGCGGCCATGATCACCGCTCTGCTCCTCGAGGACAATCTTCCCGCCTACCACCGGATGATCTCCGAGAGTTTCTCCGAGGACGGCGCCTGGGGCACCTGGGTGGGCCGCTGGACCGCCGAGGAGAACCGCCACGCCATCGTCATCCGCGACTACCTGGTGGTCACCCGCGGCGTCGATCCGGTCGCGCTGGACCGGGATCGGATGGTCCATATGTGCAACGGCCTGGACTCACCGCGGGAGTGGTCCGGTCTCCTGGAAAGTGTCGCATTCATGACATTCCAGGAGCTGGCCGCCCGCGTTTCGCATCGCAATACCGGCAAGATCTGCGGCGACCCGGTCGCGGACCGGATACTGCAGCGCGTCGCCGCCGACGAGAACCTGCACATGATCTTCTACCGCACCCTCTGCGGCGCCGCCCTGGATCTGGCCCCCGATCAGGCGATCCGGGCGATCACCCGGGTCCTGACGGCGTTCCGGATGCCGGGCGCCGCGATGCCGGACCCTCGGCGCGCCGAGGCGCTGATGTCCGAACACGGCATCTACGACCTGCGCCGGCATCTCGACGAAGTGGTCGATCCGATGCTCACCCGGTGGAACATCTTCGAACGCGACGATTTCGGGCCGGAGGGCGAACGACAGCGCGACGAACTCGCGGCGCTGCGGGCGCGGCTGGCCGCCGATACGGTCCGGTTCGAGGAACAACGCGACCGGCAGCCGGCCCGCCGCGAACAGATCTCCGAGTCGGTGTAGGAACGGCGGGCCCGGGCGGGCGGTACCGATCAGTCCTGGGGACGCAGATGCGTCACGTCACCGGCGGCGACGGCCTCCTCACCGATCAGCAGCCGCCCGGCGGTGTCGATATCGCGGGCGATCCCGGTGAGCAGCCGTCCCCCGGGCAGCTCCGCGCGCACGGGGGCTCCCAGCGTCGCGCAGCGCTCCCGGTAGGCCTCGGCGAGGACCTCCGGATCCCAGCCGCTGTCGCGCCATTCGGAGTAGCGCCGCGCGAATTCGGTGAGCAGCGCGAGTACGAGCGCGGTGCGGTCGGGCTGTTCGGCGCCGCAGAGCGTGAGCGAGGTGGCGTGCGGGACGGGGAGTTCGTCGGCGGTGAGGCTCACGTTCAGCCCGATCCCCACCACGATCGCGGGCCGCGGTCCGGTGGCCGCCACCTCGGCGAGGATTCCGGCGAGTTTGCGGCCCTCGACCAGCACATCGTTCGGCCATTTCAGCGCGGCCGGGACCCCGGTGGCGCCACGGACCGCGTCCACCGCCGCGATCCCCGTGAGCAGCGGAATCCAGCCGAGCATCTCGGCGTCCACTCCGTCGGTCCGTACCAGCATCGACAGGGAGATCTGGGCGCGCGGCGGGCTCGACCAGGCCCGCGCGAGGCGGCCTCGCCCGCTTTCCTGGGCCTCCGCGACGAGCACGATCCGGTCGGTCTCCGGATCGGCGGCGCGCGCGATCAGATCCGCATTGGTGGACCCGGTCGATTCGACCACGTCGATTCCGGTGAAGAACGCCGGTTCCGGGGTTCCGGTCAGCGCTCGCCGCAGCTGTTCGAGATCCAACGGGGGCCTGTGCATTCAGGGCACGCTACCGGCGGGCCCGGCGGCCACCGCAGGGTGGTGCGGTGACCGCCGGGGGACCTAGCCGGCGAGATCGTAACCACCGAGGCGGGCGCCCCCGCGGTTCTCCTCGATCCCCTCCGACTCGGCCTCGTCGGCCACCGGTACCGGATCGGTGACGGTCGGCTCGGGTTCACCCACCTGCGCGGTGAAGGCCACGGCCTCCGGGTACTGCCCGGTCAGAGTCGTCCAATGCCACATAGCAGACCACCTCCCCTCTGGGCTCCAAAAGTGATCTGCTACAAGGGTATTGATCAGACCTACGCGACGAAAGCGAATTACGGCCGGTACCCGCCGTACAACCCGCCGGGAAGGACGTCGTGACAGGTCACCAGGGAGATTCACGATCAACATAAGAGGCGTCTACGACGTACCCACCTGGGGTTTTCCCGACCAGGCACTACTGACCAGTAGCCAGATGTGGGTTAACAGGCCGGTAGGGCTCTGGTTACACTCCGAGCCATGACGAGTGTCCAGCAGCAGCCCACGCCGGATTCGGCAGGTGCGCCCGATATCCACACCACCGCCGGCAAACTGGCTGACCTGCGGAACCGGCTCGAAGAGGCCAAGCATCCGATGGGTGAGGCCGCGGTCGACAAGGTGCACGCCAAGGGCAAGATGACCGCGCGGGAACGCATTCTCGCCCTGGTGGACGAGGGTTCCTTCGTCGAACTCGATGCCCTGGCCCGGCACCGCAGCGTCAACTTCGGCCTGGACAAGCAGCGGCCGCTCGGCGACGGCGTGGTGAGCGGATACGGCACCATCGACGGCCGCGAGGTCTGCCTGTTCAGCCAGGACTCGACCGTCTTCGGCGGCAGCCTCGGCGAGGTGTACGGCGAGAAGATCGTGAAGGTCATGGACCTCGCGCTCAAAACCGGCCGCCCGCTGGTCGGCATCAACGACGGCGCCGGTGCCCGCATCCAGGAGGGCGTGGTCTCGCTCGGCCTCTACGGCGAGATCTTCCACCGCAATATCCAGGCTTCCGGCGTGATCCCGCAGATCTCGCTCATCATGGGCGCGGCCGCGGGCGGCCACGTGTACTCGCCCGCGCTCACCGACTTCGTGGTGATGGTCGACGAGACCAGCCAGATGTTCATCACCGGCCCGGACGTCATCAAAACGGTCACCGGCGAAGAGGTCACCATGGAGGAGCTGGGCGGCGCCCACACCCATATGGTGAAGTCGGGAACCGCCCACTACGTGGCCTCCGGCGAGCAGGACGCCCTCGACTACGTCAAGGATCTGCTGTCCTACCTGCCCAGTAACAACCGTGCCGAGGCACCCCGCTTCCCGGCCTCCGATCCGATCGCCGGTGCGATCGAGGACTCCCTCACCGAGGAAGACCTCGAACTCGACACCCTGATCCCGGATTCGCCGAACCAGCCCTATGACATGCACGAGGTCATCCGCCGGCTGCTCGACGACGACGAGTTCCTCGAGATCCAGGCCGAGCGGGCCATGAACATCATCGTGGGTTTCGGCCGGATCGACGGCCGCAGCGTCGGTATCGTCGCCAACCAGCCGACCCAGTTCGCCGGCTGCCTCGATATCGACGCCTCGGAGAAGGCCGCCCGGTTCGTGCGGACCTGCGACGCCTTCAACGTCCCGATCATCACCCTGGTCGACGTGCCCGGCTTCCTGCCCGGTACCGAGCAGGAGTTCAACGGCATCATCCGGCGCGGCGCGAAGCTCCTCTACGCCTACGGCGAGGCCACTGTGGGCAAAATCACGATCATCACCCGTAAGGCCTACGGCGGCGCCTACGACGTGATGGGGTCCAAGCATATGGGCGCCGATGTGAACCTCGCCTGGCCGACCGCCCAGATCGCGGTGATGGGCGCCTCCGGCGCCGTCGGGTTCGTGTACCGCAAGCGGCTCGCCGAAGCCGCCAAGGATGGCGCTGACGTGGACAAACTGCGTCTCGAACTGCAGAACGAGTACGAGGACACGTTGGTCAACCCCTATGTCGCCGCCGAGCGCGGTTACGTGGATGCCGTGATCCCGCCGTCGCACACTCGGGGCCAGATCGTCTCCGCGCTGAGCCTGCTGGAGCGCAAGATGGTGACCATGCCCCCGAAGAAACACGGCAACATCCCGCTGTGATCCAGCGATACGCTCAGTAGGCCGGACACTGATTTCGGGTATGCGATCAGTGCACGACGATCGGCCGGCCTACGCGCGCGGCGATCCAGGCAAGAGAGAGGATCTGGCACTGTGACGATTGTGGCAGAAGAAGAGGTGTTGGCCGCAGCCGAACTGGACCTCGCCACCCGCGAACTGACGGTCGATACCGTGAGCGGGGACAACGCGAGCACGGCTGCCGAGACGACCGGGAGCGGGCAGCCTTTCCTCGTCATCGAGAAGGGCGCGCCGACCGACGCCGAGATCGCCGCACTGGTCTGCGTATTCAGCGCCGCGGCCGCGGCCGCCGCACCCGCCGATTCGGGCCCGCAAGACCTGTGGGGCCGGCCCACCATGCTGCACCGGGGCAACTCCCCGTTCTCGCCGTACTCCTACCCGCAGCTCTCCCACCTGCGTTTCTGATACCCGATCCAGGAGATCTCCCGACGTGACCCGGCTGGTCCTCGCGTCCGCGTCACCGGCCCGCCGGTCGGTGCTGCGCGCCGCAGGTATCGAACCCGTCGTCCGGGTATCGGATGTGGACGAGGACGCCGTCGCGGCCGCCCTCCCCGCCGATACCGGACCGCGGGAGATCGTGGTCGAACTGGCGCGCGCCAAGGCGCAGGCGGTGGCCGCGACCCTCATCGGCGAGATCGCCTCCCTCGGGAACGACCTCGTCGTGGTGGGCTGCGATTCGATGCTGCTGATCGACGGCGAGCTCCAGGGCAAACCGCATACCCCGGAGGTCGCCCGGGCCCGCTGGCAGGCGATGGCGGGGCATTACGCGGATCTGGTGACCGGGCACTGCGTGCTCCGGCTACGTGACGGCACGGTCATCGCGGAGGTGACCGACTGCAGCGCCACCACGGTGCATTTCGGCACCCCGGACCCGGCCGAACTGGACTCCTATATCGCGACCGGCGAACCGCTGCAGGTGGCCGGCGCCTTCACCCTCGACGGGCTGGGCGGCTGGTTCGTCGACCGGATAGACGGCGACCCCTCCAGTGTGGTGGGCATCGGCCTACCACTGCTTCGCCGACTGCTCCAGAAAGTGGGCGTCGGTATCGCGCAACTGTGGGCCGGCCATCCCTGACGGCGGAGCCCCGCGCAGTACCCGTCCCCCCTGCTGTCCCGCCGCGGGCGTGAGCGGCCCGGATGCGGGCCGGGGCTCGCCGTCCACCGAGGCCGAGGCCGGCGGCAGCTGACTCCCGGGCGGGACCACCTGTCCGGAAACCCGCGACATCCGCGCCGCCTGTCCCGCGGCGGGATCGATGCGGCCCTGGCCGGCGGCCACGCGCGTGGCCGAAACCGGTTGCTCGGTCCGCGAACGCTCCGTGGCGGGCACTCGCCGCAACAGCACCTCACAGGTCTCCTCGGCCACGAAAGGCCGCAACTCGGCCTCGATCCTGCCCGCCGCGCCACCGCGCTCGAGCAGCGCGTCCAGCAGACCGCGATGCACACCGCAGACGACCTCGGTATGGGTCCGGGCGAGATCGCGCAGCGGACAGGCGGTCAGCCGCACCACCACGCCCTCTTCCGGGTCGCGGCCGGAGACGTCCCTGGTATCACGTTCGGGGGCGAAGCCCAGCTCCGACATCAGCGAGACGACACGGTCCTTGGCCTCGCGCACCGATTCGATGGGTTCCTCGGAAGTATCGAGTTTGCCGCCCCATGCCCGGCCCGCGGCCAGTCCGGCCGCCGCCTGCTCCTGCGGACCCGGTCCGAGCTGGTCGGCCAGCGCCTGGGCCAGGTCCTGGTATCCCATGGTGCGCTGGACGGCGCGGTAGCCGATCCGGGGCCGGCCACGGCCGCGCGGGGGTTGCTGGAACTGCCGCACCAGCGATTCCCGCGTGAGAATATCGAGGTGGAAACGCACGGTCGTGACGTGCTGGCCGGTGACCTGGGCCAGCTGCTGGGCGTCGAGAGGCTCGCTCGCGCCGCGGAGGATCGCGAGCAGGCGCCGCCGCGGCCAAGAATCAGACATAGCTCACCCCTCCTTCGGGGAGACTTTATCGGAGTCATGTGCGACTAATTCGCCCATTGCACCGACTCTGTGCTCTGCAACAAGTTCACGTCAAGTCACACTTACTATCCAAGGTGCGGCTCGAACCTGTCGTCGTCAGCACTGCCCGCCTCCTGTGAAGGACCCTGAACGTGCCCGTCGCCCCGGACCCATCTCCCGCTTTCGGCTCGTACGCAAACCCACACCGTTTGGTAACCACCGAGTGGCTGTCGGCAAACCTCGGCACCCCCGGTTTGAAAATCATCGAATGTAATGCCGACGTCCTCCTCTACGGCATAGGCCATGTTCCGGGTGCCAGCAAGCTCGACTGGCGCAGCGACCTCGACGACCCGGTGACCCGTGACTATATCGATGGCGAGCGCTTCACCGAACTCATGCGCTCCCAAGGCATCGAACACCACGACACCATCGTGCTGTACGGCAATGACGGTAACTCGCACGCCGCGCACGCGCTGTGGGTTTTGACCATGTTCGGCCACCGCGACGTCCGCCTGCTCGACGGTGGACGCGACGCCTGGATCGCCGAGGCCCGGGACACCGTCTTCGAGAAGCCCGAACCGTCCCGTAGCGGATACCCGCTGGTGGAACGGGACGACACGACCGTCCGTGCCTTTCGGGAGGATGTCCTGGCCGCGCTCGGCGCACCCTTGGTGGATGTGCGCTCGCCGCAGGAATACGCGGGCGCCCCGGGCGAGGGCGGAGCCGAGACGGTGTTGCGCGGCGGCCATATCCCCACTGCGGTCAACATCCCCTGGACGAGCGCGCTCGGCCCGGACGGCCGGTTCCGTAGCCGGGCCGAACTCGACGCGATCTACGGCGATCTGGACGCCGACGGCCCGCTGACCGTCTACAGCGCGGTCGGCGAACGCTCGAGTCATACGTGGTTCGTCCTCAAATATCTGCTCGGCCGGGAATCGGTGCGCAACTACGACGGATCGTGGACCGAATGGGGCAACTCCGTGCGGATGCCCATCGCCACCGGCCGGTGATCGCCTCCGGATTCCCGGCCGGATCACCGGCGCCACCGCAGGTAGGGCGCGAAATCCGGCGCGGACCGCACTCCCGGCGCAGCCATAGACGCATCTATTGTGATCTGTGACCTACTCGCGAGTAGGGCTATCCGAGTTCCGGCTTTGTTGGCAGACTGCCTACACTCGCCCGGAGACATTTTGTCGACCCGGGCGCGGAGCCCGCGTAGCGGACCCGAACCCACGGAGACGGAGCCCACAAAGCGATCCGATCCTGATTCGGACCCGGACGAGCGGACCCCGATCCGCGGGAGCGGAGCCGAGGCGCGGCCCATCCCGCAGAGCGACCAACAGAGATTGCAACAGGAGGCTCAGTGCCCAGCCATGCCAGCGCGCGGATCACCAAGGTACTCGTAGCTAACCGAGGCGAGATTGCCGTGCGCGTTATCCGGGCGGCCAAGGATGCCGGTCTCGGCAGTGTCGCGGTATACGCGGAACCCGACGCCGACGCCCCCTTCGTCAAGCTCGCCGACGAAGCCTTCGCCCTGGGCGGGCAGACATCAGCGGAGTCGTACCTGGTCTTCGACAAGATCCTGGACGCCGCCGCCAAATCCGGCGCGGACGCCATCCACCCCGGCTACGGCTTCCTGTCCGAGAACTCCGACTTCGCCCAGGCCGTCCTCGACGCCGGGCTGATCTGGATCGGACCGTCCCCGCAGTCCATCCGCGACCTCGGCGACAAGGTCACCGCGCGCCATATCGCCGAGCGGGCGAAGGCGCCGATGGCCGCCGGTACCAAGGACCCGGTCAAGAACGCCGACGAGGTCGTCGAGTTCGCGAAGCAGTACGGCGTGCCGGTCGCGATCAAGGCCGCGTTCGGTGGCGGCGGCCGCGGTATGAAGGTCGCGCACACCATCGAGGAGATCCCCGAGCTCTTCGAATCCGCCACCCGTGAGGCGGTCGCCGCCTTCGGCCGCGGTGAATGCTTCGTCGAGCAGTACCTGGACAAGGCCCGCCACGTCGAGGCGCAGGTCATCGCCGACCAGCACGGCAACGTGATCGTGGCCGGTACCCGCGACTGCTCGCTGCAGCGCCGCTTCCAGAAGCTCGTCGAGGAGGCCCCCGCGCCGTTCCTCACCGACGACCAGCGCGCCCGCATCCACGCGTCGGCCAAGGCCATCTGCAAGGAGGCCGGCTACTACGGCGCCGGCACCGTGGAGTACCTGGTGCAGGGCGATACCGTCTCGTTCCTCGAGGTGAACACCCGTCTGCAGGTCGAGCATCCGGTCACCGAGGAAACCTCCGGTATCGACCTGGTGCGCCAGCAGTTCCGGATCGCCAACGGCGAGAAGCTGGAGATCACCGAGGATCCGACCCCGCGCGGCCACTCCTTCGAGTTCCGCATCAACGGCGAGGACGCGGGCCGCGGCTTCCTGCCCGCCCCCGGCCCGGTCACCGAGTACTCCGAGCCCACCGGCCCGGGTGTGCGCGTGGACTCCGGCGTGGTGGCCGGCAGTGTGATCGGCGGCCAGTTCGATTCGATGCTGGCCAAGCTGATCGTCACCGGCGAGAACCGCACCCAGGCCCTGGAGCGGGCGCGGCGCGCGCTCGCCGAGTTCCATGTGGACGGGCTGGCCACGGTGATCCCGTTCCACCGGGCGATCGTCGAGGATCCGGCGTTCGTCGGCGACGGCGAATCGTTCGACGTCTACACCAAGTGGATCGAAACCGAGTGGAAGAACACCGTCGAACCGTTCACCGGTGGCGCTCCCGCCGACGAGGACAACGAACCGCGGCAGAAGGTCGTGGTCGAGGTCGGCGGCCGCCGGGTCGAGGTCTCGCTGCCGGGCCAGTTCTCCGTCGGTTCCGGCGCGCCCGCCGCCGTGGGCACCCGGAAGAAGCCCAAGCCGCGTACTCGTGGTGGCGCGGGCGGCGGCGCCGCCTCCGGTGACGCGGTCACCGCGCCCATGCAGGGCACCGTGGTCAAGGTCGCGGTCGAGGAAGGCCAGTCCGTCGAGGCGGGCGATCTGATCGTGGTACTCGAGGCCATGAAGATGGAGAACCCGGTCAACGCGCACAAGGCCGGTGTGGTCACCGGACTCAACGTCGCGGCCGGCGCGGCCATCACCCAGGGCACGGTCCTCGCCGAGATCAAGTAGCACCGGCGCGGCCGGGCCCGGCCGCGAACCACTGCGCTACGGCATGCGACGACTGGACCAACAGTTGATGCACAAGGCCCCCGGAGCGGGTGCGCGATCGATGATCGCCACCCGCTCCGGCGTATGGTGACCTGGTGAGCGCAGTACAGTCGACGGTCGCGGAGGTGATCCGCGACCGTTTCGCATCCGGTGGCCGGTCCGACAGCTTCCGGCTGGTTCTCGTTGTCGAGGGCGGCGGCAGCCGCGGCGTGTACTCCAGCGGGATGGTGCACGCACTGGAAGAACTGGGACTCGCCCGGGTATTCGATGCCGTTTACGGCACCTCCGCGGGCGCCATCAACGCCGCCTGGCTGCTGTGCGGGCGGGCCGGACGGGGAATGAAGGCGTGGACCGACGCCGCGATCATGCGCCGGGCCATCGATCCCACCCGGATGCTGCGGGGGCGCCCCGCCTTCGATCTGAACTATCTCGTGCACAAGGTCTACGACGGCCTGCATCCCATGGACTTCCCCGCGATCCTGGCCAACGAGACCACCTTCCATCCCATCGCCACCGATATCCGCACCGGCCGCCCGGTCGACCTGCATCCGCATATCGTCGACAAACCGACCCTGCAAACCGCACTGCGCGCCTCGTCCGGGTTGCCGCTGCTGGCCGGGCCCCCGGTGGAGCTGGCCGGCCGCAGGTACTTCGACGGCGGTCTCTCCGAAACGGTCCCGATCCGCACCGCCTTGAAGGCGGGCGCGACCCACGCCCTGATCCTGCGTACCCGCCGCGCCGACGAGCGCCGCCCACCGGCCCCCTGGCTGCACGACCTGGTGGGCGGCACCTATATGCGGTTGAGCGCACCCGGTGCCTACCGGGCCTGGAAGGCCCGCCCCGGCCAGCAGGCGCTGGAAGACGGCGTGATCGCCACCATGGGTCCCGCCGCCCACCAGATCCACCCGCCGGCCGGATCTCCCGATATCAGCAGCGTCGAGACCGACCCCGGCATCCTCACCCGCGGTATGGGCATCGGCCACCGCGCGGTCACCGAGTTCTTCGCACGGCTCGGCGTGACCACGTCGGCACCCGCGGTACCCGGCGCCTCAGGGGCCTGAGCCCCGCTCAGAAGCGTATGCCCTGCGCCAAGGGCAGGTCGCGGGAGTAGTTGACGGTGTTGGTGGCGCGGCGCATATACGATTTCCACGCGTCCGACCCCGATTCCCGGCCCCCGCCCGTATGTTTCTCCCCGCCGAACGCACCGCCGATCTCCGCGCCGGAGGTGCCGATGTTCACGTTGGCGATCCCGCAGTCCGACCCGTCGGCGGCGAGGAAGCGTTCGGCTTCCCGCTGGTCGGTGGTGAACACCGCCGACGACAACCCCTGGGGGACGCCGTTGTGCAGTGCCAGCGCGGTATCGAAATCGTCGTAGGTGAGGACGTACAGGATCGGCGCGAAGGTCTCCTCCCGGACCACGTCCGTCTGGCCGGGCATCCGGATGATCGCCGGGCGGACGTACCGGGCGTCCGGGAACTCGTCGAGCACCACCGGGTCGCCGCCGTAGAGCAGGTCGCCGCCGTCGCGCCGGGCCCGGTCCAGCGCGTCGCGCATCCGGTCGAGCGCGTCGGGAGCGCACAGCGGACCGACCTGCACACCGGGGTCCAGCGGGTTGCCCACCCGCAGCTGCCGGTAGGCGCGTACCAGCCGGTCCTGCAGATCGTCGGCGATAGACGAGTGCACGATGAGCCGGCGCAGGGTGGTGCACCGCTGCCCGGCCGTGCCGACGGCGGCGAAGACGATACCGCGAACGGCCAGGTCCAGATCGGCCGACGGGGTGACGACGGCGGCATTGTTTCCGCCCAGTTCCAGTAGGCAGCGACCGAATCGGGCGGCCACCCGCGGCGCCACCTTCCGGCCCATCGCGACCGATCCGGTGGCGCTGACCAGCGCCACCCGTTCATCGTCGACCAGTTGTGCGCCCGCGTCGGCGGTACCCAGGATCAGCCGGTGGATCCGCTCGTCGGCGCCGGCCGCGCGCGCCGCCCGGAGCAGTAGTCCGTGGCAGGCCAGTGCGGTGACGGGCGTGCGTTCCGAGGGTTTCCACACCACGGTGTCGCCGCAGACGAGGGCGATCGCGGTATTCCAGGCCCACACCGCCACGGGGAAGTTGAAGGCCGAGATCACCCCGACCACCCCCAGCGGATGCCAGGTTTCCATGAGCCGGTGGCCCGGCCGTTCCGACGGCATGGTGTAGCCGTAGAGCTGGCGTGACAATCCCACCGCGAAATCGCAGATATCGATCATCTCCTGGACCTCGCCGCGCGCCTCGGCCGGTATCTTGCCGACCTCGAGGGTGACCAGCTCGGCCAGTTCGTCCTGGTGGCTGCGCAGCAGCGCGGCCAGTTCACGCACCACCGCGGCGCGCTGCGGCGCCGGGACGAGGCGCCAGGCGGTGAAGGCCGCCGCCGCGTCGGCGATCGCGGTGCCGATCTCGTCGGGGCTGTCCGGACGCAGGCCGATCAGCACCTCACCGTTGATCGGGCATCGGACGAGTAGGTCACCGGTGGCGGGCCGGGCGAGCCCCATCGTGCGCAACAGATCCCCGGTCCGGTGGGCCGGGGCCAGGGCCGGGTTCTCGCTGTCGATCTCTGTCATCGCGAACTCCTCGGGTTCGGCAGGACGAAATACGCTGCGCGAATGGCACAGCCGGAGAATGAACGTTCACAACTGAGTTCCGGCGGTGTGTCGCCTACGTTAGCCTTCGCTGATGGCGGAAACACCGGCAAAACCGGCCCTGGATGAGATCGATCGCCTGCTGATCCGGGAACTGATGTCCGATGGACGGGCGACCCTATCCAATCTGGCCGAGAAGGCGAGTCTTTCGGTATCCGCTGTGCAGTCCCGGGTGCGCAGGCTCGAGGCGCGCGGCGTGATCCGTGGGTATACCGCGAACATCGACCCCGAGGCGCTGGGACAGTTACTGTCGGCATTCGTCGCGATCACTCCTCTCGACCCGTCCCAGCCCGACGACGCACCGGCGTTGCTGCAGAATGTGCCGGGTATCGAGGGCTGCCATTCGGTGGCGGGCGACGAGAGCTACATCCTGCTCGTCCGTGTGGCCTCGCCGCGTCATCTGGAACAGCTGCTGCAGCAGATCCGGGCGACGGCCAACGTCCGCACCCGGAGCACCATCATCCTGCAGACATTCTACGAAAAGTAATTGATCACGTAACAACTCCGTCTTGTTATGGACTTGTCAGGAAAATTTCCCGGCAAGTCCGCTACGGCTACCGTACCGTCGATATGTGACCATCGAACTGGAACGGTCCGGCAACGGCGATGGCACGGCCCACCGCCGAATCCCCGCCGCTCGTGTGCGCGAGTCGTTGTCGGCGAGCATTCTCGCCGACGGTTTCGATCTGGTTCTCGACCTGCCCGCCTCGCACGGCTGCCGGCTGGTGGACGCCCGGGACGGCACCTCCTACCTCGATATGTTCGGGTTCTTCGCCTCCAGCGCGCTGGGTATGAACCACCCCGCGCTGGCCGGCGACGCCGGGTTCCGCAACGAATTGACCACGGCGGCAGTGAACAAACCGAGCAACTCCGATATCTACACCGTGGAGATGGCCGGATTCGTCGACACCTTCGTCCGGGTGCTCGGCGATCCGCGGCTACCGCATCTGTTCTTCATCGACGGCGGCGGGCTCGCCGTGGAGAACGCGCTCAAAACCGCGTTCGACTGGAAGAGCCGGCACAACGAGAGCCACGGCCGCACAACCCTTCCCGGCCAGGAGGGCGGCGTACTGCATCTCACCGGCGCGTTCCACGGCCGCACCGGCTACACCCTCTCGCTGACCAACACCGACCCGGTGAAAACGGAGCGCTTCCCGGCCTTCGACTGGCCCCGGATCGAAACCCCCTGCTACGGCGGCGCGGGCGATATCGCCGAGGCCGAGCAGCGGGCACTCGAGCAGGCAGCCCGCGCATTCGCCGACCGCCCCAACGGCATCGCGTGCTTCATCGCCGAACCCATCCAGGGTGAAGGCGGCGACCGTCATATGCGCGCGGAGTTCCTGCGGGCGATGCAGCGGCTCTGCCACACCCACGACGCGCTGTTCATCGTCGACGAGGTGCAGACCGGTGTCGGGATGACCGGATCCACCTGGGCCTATCAGCAGTTGGGGCTCGAACCGGATGTGGTGGCATTCGGTAAGAAAACGCAGGTGTGCGGGATCATGGCCGGTGGGCGGGTGGACGAGGTGCCCGACAACGTCTTCGCCGTCTCGTCGCGTCTCAACTCCACCTGGGGTGGCAATCTCACCGATATGGTGCGGGCCCGGCGGGTACTCGAGGTCATCGAACGCGACGGCTTGGTCGAGCGGGCCGCCCTGCTGGGGAATCAACTGCTCGATCTGCTGCGCGACCTCGCCGACCGCCACCCGGTGGTCACCGAACCGCGCGGCCGCGGATTGATGTGCGCGATCACCCTGCCCGACAGCGGGTTCCGCGATGCCGTACTCGCCGCGCTGCGGGAGCGGGAGCGGGTCCTGATGATCGGGACCGGGCCGTCCGGGATCCGGTTCCGGCCGCCGCTGATCGTCGCGCCCGAGGAACTCGTCGCGGCGGTCGCCGCCCTGGACCGCGTGCTGACCGAACTGGGCTGAGCCGCGCGGCGGTCCGGCGCAGGCCGAACCGAGCCGCGACGGCGGTCAGGCTTCGAGACGTAATCCCAGTGCGCCCTCGGCGAACCGGCGAACCGCCGCCAGACCGGCGTCCAGCGCCGGCTCGTACCCGGGCCGGGCCCACCCGTCGACAACCGCCGTCCCGTCCCCGGCCGGGGTGACCCCGATCTCGGCCGCCAGTTCCGCGGTCACCGGGTCGCAGACCGCCCACGAGAAATGGGTTTCCGCGTCCCACTGCGCGTTCCTGCGCGCCACATGGTCCGGATCGGTCACCCCGCCCGCCGCGAGCGCGGGCCGGTCGTCGATCCGGTCGTCGGCCCGCAGCGCACGCAGATACCACGCGCCCGCGTTGATCTCGATCGCTTCCATCCGGTCACCTTCGCACAACCGCCGCCCTCTGCCTCCACCGCCGGACGGCGGTGTGCGATCCCACGGGCGGTGACCTCACACTGTGCCCGTACGGCCCGCGCGGTTAGGGTCGGTGTACCGGCCGGGCGCGCTCCCGGCCGGCAGCACTTCGCCCGGTGCGGACAGGCGGGGCGACGGTGACGGGAAGGATGGGTCATGACCGGCGGGCGACTGGGCCGCTACCGGCTCGACCGGTTGCTCGGTCAGGGCGGAATGGGTCAGGTGTGGCTGGCCACCGCGGATCCCGCCGGGGGACGCCCGGCGCGGCGGGTCGCGCTGAAACTACTGCCCGCCGAACTCGCCGCGGACCCCACCTATCGCAGCCGGTTCGAACGCGAGGCCGAACTCGCCGCCCGGTTACACGACAGCCATATCGTGCCGATCCACGCGCACGGTGAACTGGACGGCCGGCTTTTCATCGAAATGGATTTCGTCGAGGGCGACGATCTGTCCCGCATCCTGCGCCGTGACGGTGCCCTCTCTCCCGCTCGCGCCGTCGATATCGTGTCCCAGATCGCCACCGCGCTCGACGCCGCGCACCGGGCGGGACTGGTCCATCGGGATGTGAAACCGTCCAATATCGTCGTCCGGGGCGACGGTTTCGCCTATCTGATCGACTTCGGTATCGCGCACGGTGCGGGCAGCACCGCGCTCACCGCCTCCGGCCTGGCCGTAGGGACCTGGGCCTATATGGCTCCGGAACGGTTCACCGGCCATACCGACGCCCGCGCCGACGTGTACTCGCTGGGTTGTGTGCTGTTCGAAAGCCTCGCGGGCGCGCGGCCGTTCGGCGATACCGACCCCGCCCGGCAGATGCACGACCATCTCACGGCCGCACCGCCCAGTGTCCGCGCCGTGGTCCCGGGAATCCCCGCCGAGCTGGACCGGGTGATCGCCCGGGCGCTGGCCAAGGATCCCGGCCACCGCTACCCCGGCGCCGGCGAGTTCGCCCGGGCCGCGGCCGATGCCCTGGCCGGACGCGCGCCCGCCGGCACGGTACCGGCGGAACATCCCGGGACCCGGGCCTACGACGTGGGGACGGCGCCCGCCGCCACGCGCCGCTACGAGGCGCCCGCACCGGATCTGCCCGCGACCCGGCGCTACGAGGCAGCCGCCCTGCCCGGCACCCTCGCCTACACGGAGTACGCGCCACCCGCGCACCCGCCGGAGCCCGCGTACCCGGCGACCCGTGCCTATACCCGGTTCGAGCCCGGTTACGGCGGCGCGGGCGCCCCAGTGGCCCCGTACGACCCCCGGGCGGGCACCCACGGGGGCCCGACTCCGCCCGTCGGCCCGGTGCCGGGGCCGCGCAGGCCCACCCCTGCCGTACCCGGCCGGCGTCCCCCGCGCGGACGTACGCAGGCCCCGCCCCGGCGGCGCCGGCGCCGGTTCCCGCGGCTACTGCTGTGGCCGCTCGTCCTGATCGTGGTCCCGCTGGTCCTCATCGGCGGGTGTGTGGCCGCGCTGGTGGACGGCGCCGGGTCGTTCCAGATCTTCACCGGCGGGAGCGACAGCGCCCCCGGTCCCGCGCCGGGGCCCGGTGACCCGATCCGCGACGGCAACTTCGAGTTCGTCGTACGGAATGTGGAATCGGGGGTGCAGGCGGTCGGTCTCGAACGGGCCGAGGGGACGTTCGTGGTGGTCAGTTTCACAGTCCGCAATATCGCCGCGGACCCCAAGACCTATATGCCGCTCGGACAGGAACTGCACGATACGGCGGGGGGCACGTTCGCCCCCGATGTGACCGCCACCGCGGTGCGCTCCGCCGCCGCGGCCGCCCCCCGGTCGCTACAGCCCGGCGAATCTCTGGGCACGCATCTGGTGTACGGGGTCCCGGCCGGGTCGGTGCCGGCGAGTATGACCTTCCGGGATTTCCCCCTCTCCCGCGGCACCTCGGTGCCCCTGGGCTGACCGGCCGGGGCGCAACGCGCAACAGTCCCCGGGTCCGGGCAGCCGCCGTGTCAGGTCAACCGCAAGGTCCACGCGCCACGATGATGGAACCGGACCCGGCTGCCCGGAGCCACATCGATCCGCCAGAACGATTCCGGCGCGGCGTCCAGCACGAGGATCAAGGCCGCCCGGACGACCGCCGGATGGGTCACCGCGATCGTCGTGGTGACCGGGTCGCGGGCGAGGTCGCCGAGCCAGCCGCCGACCCGCTCGCGCAGATCCAGGACCGACTCGCCACCATGACCGCGGTACCCGGGTTCGGTGAGCCAGCGGCTCATCTCGCCGGGCGCCACATCACGAAGTTGCGCACCACACCAGGCACCGGCGTCGAGATCGCGTAACCTCGATAGTGGCGCGGCTGCCAAGCCGAGAACCTCGGCGGTCTCTCTGGTCCGCCGCTCCGGGCCCGCGAGCACCCGCGCGTTCGCCGGTGGTTCGACAGCCCGCTCCGCCAGCGCCGCGCGCCCCGCCGGGGTCAGCGGTTCGTCGGACGGGAAGCGCGCCACCCGCAACGCCTCGGTGACACCGTGGGAGATCAACTCGAGTTTGCGAACACCAGGCACTGTCGCAGCATAGAAACACCGGACTGTCACCGGTCGCCGGCTCCGTGATCATGCCGGCGCCGGTCCCGTGCCCGCTGCCGAGCAGGAGGTGATCGAGGAATG
Source organism: Nocardia sp. NPDC024068 (assembly GCF_040638875.1). NCBI lineage: Bacteria > Bacillati > Actinomycetota > Actinomycetes > Mycobacteriales > Nocardiaceae > Nocardia > Nocardia sp. NPDC024068. Next base: position 125,103 of record NZ_JBEZYU010000010.1, read on the forward strand.
ACAGATATCCACATCCGGGCCGTGCCCGGCGCAGTGATCGACGAAATCGACCGGCAAGCCGATCTGCTGGGAATATCTCGTAGTGAATTCCTCCGCCGCAGGCTCGACCGGGAATTCCGGCCCGTCGGCGGCGTGACCACCGAGGATCTGGTCCGGCTGGCCGGACTCGTCCGCGATTCCCGCGCCCCCGATTTGCACGGACCTCCCGTCCTCGATCCCGATCTCCCCGAAATGGTGGACGGGGCCCCCGACCTGACCCGGCCGGCGTAAACACCTCGTCGTGGCACCCGGTCGCCTGTCGGTGGCCGGGTGCACACTGGATTCCGTGACCGAGTTCTCCCCCGCCACCCAGCAGTGGTTCGACGGCGCGTTCCCGGCGCCGACGGCCGCTCAACTGGGCGCGTGGCGCGCTATCGCGGCCGGGGAACACACCCTCGTCATCGCCCCTACCGGGTCGGGGAAAACCCTGTCCGCGTTCCTGTGGGCCATCGACCGGCTCGCCGCCGAACCACCGCCGGAGAGCACCTCGGTGCTCTACATCTCCCCGCTCAAGGCGCTGGCGGTGGATGTGGAACGCAATCTGCGCGCGCCGCTGGTGGGAGTGCGTCAGACGGCCCGGCGGCTCGGGCTGCCCGCCCCGGAGATCAGCGTCGGCGTCCGTTCCGGGGACACCACCACCCAGGAGCGCCGGCGGCTGCAGCGCACGCCGCCCGATATCCTCATCACCACTCCCGAATCGCTGTTCCTGATGCTCACCTCGGCCGCCCGCGACACCCTGCGCGGGGTGCGGACCGTCATCGTCGACGAGGTGCACGCCATCGCCGGATCCAAACGCGGATCGCATCTGGCGCTCTCGCTGGCCCGGCTCGACACCCTCACCGAAACACCGGTCCAGCGGATCGGGCTGTCCGCGACGGTGCGCCCGCCCGAGGAGGTCGGCCGGTTCCTGGTGGGTTCGGCGCCGATCACCATCGTCAATCCGCCCGCGCCCAAGACCTTCGACCTGTCGGTCCGGGTGCCCATCCCGGATATGACCGAACCGGGTGATTCCGAACAGCCCGGTTCGCTGTGGCCGCATGTGGACGAGTCCATCGTCGACCTCGTTCTCGCGCACCGGTCCTCGATCGTCTTCGCCAATTCGCGGCGGCTGGCCGAACGGCTCACCGCCCGGCTCAACGAGACCTACGCCGATCGGCTCGGCGAGGGTCTCGACACCGCGCACGCCCCGCCGGCCCAGCTCGGCCCGTCCACCGAGGTGAGCCACGGCGCGGACACGCTGCTCGCGCGCGCCCACCACGGCTCGGTGAGCAAGGAGCAGCGCGCGCTCATCGAGGACGACCTGAAAAGCGGTCGGTTGCGTTGTGTGGTGGCCACCAGCAGCCTCGAACTCGGTATCGATATGGGCGCGGTGGACCTGGTCGTTCAGGTGGAGGCGCCGCCCTCGGTGGCGAGCGGGTTGCAGCGGGTCGGCCGCGCCGGCCACCAGGTGGGCGAGATATCGCGCGGTGTGCTCTTTCCCAAACACCGCACCGATGTCGTGCACTGCGCGGTGGCGGCGCAGCGCATGCTGTCGGGAGAGATCGAGGCGCTGAAGATTCCGGCGCATCCGCTGGACATCCTGGCCCAGCAGACCGTCGCGGCCTGCGCGCTGGAGCCGCAGGATGTGGACGCCTGGTTCGACACCGTGCGCGCCGCCGGAAGCTACGCCGCGCTACCCCGTTCGTCCTACGAGGCGGTGCTGGATCTGCTGTCGGGGCGCTACCCCTCCGACGAGTTCGCCGAACTGCGGCCCCGACTGGTCTGGGATCGCGATGCCGGAACCCTGACCGGGCGCCCGGGCGCGCAGCGCCTTGCCGTGACCTCCGGCGGCGCCATCCCCGACCGCGGCATGTTCGCGGTGTACATGGTGGGTGAGAAGGCCTCGCGGGTGGGCGAACTGGACGAAGAGATGGTGTACGAATCGCGGGTGGGCGATGTATTCGCGCTCGGCGCCACCAGCTGGCGGATCGAGGACATCACCTACGACCGGGTTCTGGTCTCGCCCGCGTTCGGGCATCCCGGCCGGCTGCCGTTCTGGCACGGGGATTCGCTGGGCCGGCCGGCCGAACTCGGCGCCGCACTGGGCGAATTCGTTCGCAATGCCGGATCCGATACCTCTGGGGCGGATTTCACCGCCCGCACCGCCGCCGCCGGGCTCGACGAGAACGCGATCGGCAATCTGCGCGCACTGCTGGATGACCAGCGTGCGTCCACCGGCCGTCTGCCCACCGACCGCACGCTGGTCGTCGAACGGTTCCGCGACGAACTGGGCGATTGGCGGCTGATCCTGCACTCCCCCTACGGAATGCCGGTGCATGCGGCGTGGGCGCTGGCGGTCGGTTCCCGCCTACGGGAGCGCTTCGGCGTGGACGCCGCGCCGAATGCCTCCGACGACGGCATCGTGGTCCGGCTGCCCGACACCACCGACGAACCGCCGGGCGCCGAACTGTTCGTCTTCGAACCCGACGAAATCGACGATCTGGTCACCGAACAGGTGGGTGGTTCGGCCCTGTTCGCCTCGCGCTTCCGCGAATGCGCGGCCCGCGCGCTGCTGCTGCCCCGCCGTGATCCCGGCCGGCGCGCACCGCTGTGGCAGCAGCGCCAGCGGTCGGCCCAATTACTGGATGTGGCACGGAAATTCCCCGACTTCCCGATTCTGCTGGAAACCGTGCGCGAATGCCTGCGCGACGTCTACGACCTGCCGGCGTTGCGGGAGCTGCTCGGGCGGGTGGCCCGCCGCCAGGTACGCCTGGTGGAGGTGGAGACCGCCACCCCCTCCCCTTTCGCCAACGCACTGTTGTTCGATTACATCGGCCAGTTCATGTACGACGGCGACAGCCCGCTCGCCGAACGCCGTGCGGCGGCGCTGTCCCTGGACTCGGGGCTGCTGGCCGAACTCCTCGGCCGGGTCGAGTTGCGGGAGCTGCTGGACGGCGAGGTGATCGCACAAACCGAGCGGGAACTCCAGCGACTGACCCCGGAGCGCGCCGCCCGCGACGCGGAAGGTCTGGCGGATCTGCTGCGGCTGCTCGGCCCCCTCACCCCGGACGAGGCCCGGCAGCGGTGCCGCGACGACCCCACGGACTGGTTCGCGCAGCTCGCGGCCGCGCGGCGCGCGCTCGAGGTGTCCTACGCGGGGCGGGTCTGGTGGACGGCGATCGAGGACGCCGCCCGGCTGCGCGACGCGCTGGGAGTCCCGCTGCCGATCGGGACCCCGGCCGCGTTCATCGAACCGGTCGCCGACCCGCTCGGCGACCTGGTGGCCCGCTATGCCCGCACCCACGGTCCGTTCGGTACCGAGGCGGTCGCGCGGCGGTTCGGTCTGGGCGCCGCCGTCGCCGCCACCGCGCTGCACCGGCTGGTCACCGAGAAACGCGTCGTGGAAGGCGAATTCACCCCGGACGCCGGCGGGTCGGAATGGTGCGACAGCGAGGTCCTGCGGCGGTTGCGGCGGCGCAGCCTGGCCGCGGCCCGGCACGAGATCGAACCCGTCGCCACCGCGGCGCTGGGCCGTTTCCTGCCCGACTGGCAACACGTCGGCGGCACCGATCTGCGCGGTCTGGACGGTGTCGCCGCGGTGGTGGATCAGCTCGCGGGGGTACCCGCCCCCGCTTCGGCCTGGGAGTCGCTGATCCTGCCCGCGCGGGTACGCGATTACAGCCCGGCACTGCTGGACGAACTGATGGCCACCGGCGAGGTGCGCTGGTCCGGGCACGGCGCGATCAACACCAAGGACGGCTGGATCGCGCTGCACCCGGCCGACCAGGCGCCGCTGACCCTGCCGCCGCCCGATGACCTGGAGTTCACCGACCTCCACCTCACCCTGCTCACCGCGCTGGGAGCCGATCCGAGCGCGTGGACGCCGGCAGCCGGAGGCATCTCCGACCCCGCATCCGGTACGGGTGCGCGTGCCGAAGCCACCCCGGAAGGTGCCGAGCAGCCGATACGCCCGCCCGCGATACTGTCCGGGGGCGGCGCGTATTTCTTCCGGCAGCTCGCCGACGCGACCGGCCTCCTCGATGATCCCCGGGTCGCCGAGGCCCTCTGGGATCTGGTCTGGGCGGGTCTGGTGTCCGGCGACACCTTCGCCCCGGTCCGGGCCCGGCTGGCCGGAACCACCCGGACACCGGCCAGCCATCGCACACCCCGGCGCGCGCCCCGCGGCCGCACCTACCTGCCCCGTCCCGCCCTGCCGACCAGATCCGGGCCGCCGACGGTCGCGGGACGCTGGTCGCTGCTGCCCGACCGGATCACCGACAACACCGTGCGCGCCCATGCCACCGCCGACCTGCTGCTGGAACGCTACGGAGTGGTGACCAAGGGCTCGGTACAGAACGAGGGCGTTCCGGGTGGATTCGCGCTCCTGTACCGCGTGCTCAGCGAATTCGAGGACCGCGGCCGCTGCCGGCGCGGCTATTTCATCGACTCGCTGGGCGGTGCCCAGTTCTCGACCACCGATGTGGTGGACAGGCTGCGTTCCTTCGACGGCGACCGGCGACCGTCCGGGGTGGCACTGGCACTGGCCGCCTGCGATCCGGCCAACCCGTACGGCGCCGCGCTGCCCTGGCCGAAGACCCCCGGTGCGGCCGGTCACCGCCCGGGGCGTAAGGCAGGCGCGCTGGTGGTCCTGGTCGACGGCGATCTGGTGCTGTATCTGGAACGCGGCGGAAAAACCCTGCTCACCTGCACCGAAGACCCTGCCGCCCGGGAGGCCGCGGCACGTGCCCTCGCCGGTCTGGTCCGCGACGGACGCATCGATTCGCTGGTCATCGACCGGGTGGACGGCGAATCGGTGCACGGCAACACCTTCGCCGGTTTCCTCGCCGAGGCCGGTTTCAGCGCGACCCCGCAGGGCTTGCGGCTGCGAGGCCGCCGATGACCCGGCCCCGCGGCCCCGGCCCCCGCCCGGGGCCCCGATGCGGGCGGGAACGGAACCTCGATGCCCGAGGGTGACGTCGTATTCCTCGCCGCGGGCCGGCTCCGGGCCGCCCTGGAGGGCCGGACGCTGATCCGCAGCGATTTCCGGGTGCCCCGCTACGCGACCGTCGATCTGCGTGACCAGATCGTGGACAGTGTCGGCAGCTACGGCAAACACCTGTTCATCCGCACCGATACGGTCAGCATCCACTCCCATCTGAAGATGGAGGGCAGCTGGCGGATCTTCCACTGCGGCCAGCGCTGGACCAAGCCGCGGGTCAGCGCGCGGGTGGTGCTGGGCACCGAGGAATCGGAGGCGGTGGGATTCGACCTCGGACTGGTGGAGGTCCTGCGCCGCGCCGACGAGCACACCGCCGTCGACCATCTCGGCCCCGATCTGCTGGCCGCCGGCTGGGATCCGGCGGAGGCGGTGGACCGGCTGGGGCGCGAGGCCGATATCCCGATCGGACTCGCGCTCCTGGATCAGCGCAATCTCGCCGGGATCGGCAATATCTATCGCAGCGAGATCTGCTACCTGCGCAAGGTCCACCCGGCGCTACCCGTCCGGGCCGTCGATGATCTGCCCGCGCTGGTGAACGAGGCCCACCGGGTACTGCACCGGGCCGCGCACGAGCCGCCGTGGCGGCCGCTGGCCTATGGTCGCGCCCGGTGGCCGTGCCGGCGCTGCGGGACCCCGCTCCGGGTCGAGATGCTGGGTGAGACGGCGCCGCGCAACGACCGGGTGGCCCGGCGGGAGCGCGGGATCTACTTCTGCCCGAAATGCCAGGTCGCGCCCGGCTGACCGGACACTCTGGCGCAGACCGGACGCTGCCTCTTCTGTGACGGTCGCCATCAGCTTGGTAATGATCGGCGCGTTTCCGACGACACACGGGTACCGCACCGGAAGCAGGTCCCATGAACACCCGAGCCGTCCACCTGGCCGCCGTCACCGGCAAATTGCTGTCCGCGGTGCTCGCTGTCGTGGCCACCGCGGTGTTCTGCTACTTCCTCCTGCATCCCGCGACCTCACCGCCCGCGCACTCCCCGGCTCCGCTCGGACCTGCCAATACGCAACCGGCGGCCCCCGAATACCGCGTCTCGCACTGAGCACAGCCGGAGGTGCCGATCGGACGGCTCAGCCGTCGGTGCTGATCGGACGGCTCAGCCGTCGGTGCCGATCGGACGGCTCAGCCGTCGGTGGGCACCGGCTCCAGGATTTCCGGCCGGGGTTCGGGGGCGGCGATCCGCAGCGCGTCGGCCGAGGCGTCGTCGGGCTGGGTCTGCGACCGCACCTCGGCGTCCACCCGGGCCAGATAGGTCCGGATCTCACGTTCGGTCTCGGCGTCGTCCCAGCCCAGCACCGGGCCGATCAGCCCGGCCACTTCCGCGGCGCATTCGGCGCCGCGATGCGGATACTCGATGGAGATACGGGTGCGCCGGGCCAGCACATCGTCGAGATGCAGGGCGCCCTCCGCCGCGGCGGCGTACACCGCCTCGACCTTCAGATACGAGGGCGCGGCACCGATCGGCTGCCGCAACTCCGGGCGGTCGGCAGCCAGCGCCATGACCTCGTCGATCAGCGATCCGTAGCGGTCCAGCAGATGTTTCACCCGATAGGGGTGCAACCCGTACTCCTCGGCCAGCTGCACGGTCTGGTTCACCAGCGCGAAGTATCCGTCCGCCCCGAGCAGCGGCACCCTCTCGGTGATCGACGGCGATACCCGGGCCGGGATGTCCTGCGCCGCCTCGTCGACCGCGTCGTAGGCCATCACCCGATAGGTGGTGTACTTCCCGCCCGCTATGGCCACCAGTCCCGGCGCGACCCGGGCCACCGCGTGCTCACGCGACAGCTTCGAGGTCTCGTCGCTCTCTCCGGCGAGCAGCGGTCGCAGCCCCGCGTACACGCCGTCGATATCGTCCGCCGTCAGCGGGGTGACCAGCACCTGGTTCACCCGGTCGAGCAGATAGGCGATATCGGCCTTGGTCGCCGCCGGATGGGCCAGATCGAGATTCCACTCGGTATCGGTGGTGCCGATGATCCAGTGCGCTCCCCACGGTATGACGAACAGCACCGAGGTGGCCGTGCGCAGGATTATCGCGGTATCGCTGACGATCCGGTCGCGAGGGACGACGATATGCACGCCCTTGGACGCCCGGACGTGGAACCGGCCGCGCTGCTGTGACAGCGCCTGGACCTCGTCGGTCCACACACCCGCCGCGTTGATCACCACATGCCCGCTGACCTCGGCGGTGCGGCCGTCCTCGCTGTCGCGCACCCGTACCCCGGTCACCCGGTCCGCCTCCCGCAGGAAACCCACCACCTGGGTCGAGGTGCGGATCACCGCGCCGTAGTGGGCCGCGGTCCGCGCCACCGTCATGGTGTGCCGGGCGTCGTCGACCACGGTGTCGTAGTAACTGATCCCGCCGATGAGGGAATTGCGGCGCAGCCCCGGCGCCAGCCGCAAGGCGCCGTGCCGGGACAGATGCCGTTGTCCCGGAACCGATTTCGCGCCACCCATGGTGTCGTAGAGCATGATCCCCGCAGCGACGTACGGGCGCTCCCAGGCGCGACGGGTGAGCGGGTACAGGAAACGCAGCGGTTTCACCAGATGCGGGGCGAGCGTGGCCATCGAGAGTTCGCGTTCCCGCAACGCCTCCCGCACCAGCCCGAATTCCAGCTGTTCCAGGTACCGCAGCCCACCGTGGAACATCTTGGACGACCGGCTGGAGGTCCCCGAGGCCAGGTCCCGCGCCTCCACCAGCGCGACCCGCAACCCGCGGGTCGCCGCGTCGAGGGCGATACCGGCCCCGACGACGCCGCCGCCCACCACGATCACATCGAAATGATCTTTGCCCAGGCGTTCCCATGCCGTTCGACGCTGATCCGGTCCGAGAAACTGCGATCCCGGCTTCATAGTCATGGTTTCTCCTCCGGAGTCGGCCGATGCGGTCCGCGGAGGCCGGAGCGAAGGCGGAGGTATCGCATCACGGTTCAACTCCTGGGTTTCGCGTTCGACTAGGTCGGCTGTGCATTCCCGAGTTCGATCTACAGCCTAATGGGCAGGGTGCCGCCGGTCGCGTTCACAGCACCGCGCTGTGCCCGACCAGACAGGAACCGGATCGGCGTATGGGAACCGGGCGCACCGGCACCGGCGCCGTCGGGCCGGTCCGTCCCGCGACACCCGGCGCGGGCGAGCCCGCTTACGCTAGCCTCCTGCCATGCGCTATGTGGCCGCCATCGACCAGGGCACTACTTCGAGCAGATGCATTCTGTTCGACCGGCAGGGACAGATAGCGGGTATCGCCCAGCGTGAGCACGACCAGATCTTCCCGAAACCGGGCTGGGTCGAGCACGACGCGCAAACCTTGTGGCGCAACACCGCATTCGTGCTCGGCGCGGTACTCGACGAAGCGGGCGCGACCGCGGCCGATATCGCCGCCGTGGGCGTCACCAACCAGCGCGAGACCACCGTGGTGTGGGAACGCGATACCGGCCGCCCCATCCACAACGCCATCGTGTGGCAGGACACCCGCACCGATCGGCTCTGTACCGAACTCGCCGGAACCCACGGTGCGAACCGCTACACCGACCGCACCGGACTGCCGCTGTCCACCTACTTCTCCGGCCCCAAGGTCGCCTGGATCCTGGACGCCGTACCCGGCGCCCGGGAACGCGCCGAGGCCGGCGAACTCTGTTTCGGCACGGTGGACAGCTGGGTGCTGTGGAATCTCACCGGGCGCCATCTCACCGATGTCACGAATGCCTCCCGCACCTTGCTCATGGATCTGCGCACCCTCGAATGGGACGAACAGATCTGCGCCGAGATCGGTGTCCCGGCAGCCGTCCTACCGGAGATCCGGAGTTCCTCGGAGGTCTACGCGGAGATCACCTCCGGGCCGCTGGCGGGGGTGCCGGTCGCGGGGATCCTCGGCGATCAGCAGGCCGCGACCTTCGGCCAGGCCTGCCTCTCCCCCGGGGAGGCAAAGAACACCTACGGTACGGGCAATTTCATGCTGCTGAACACCGGAACGACCCCGGTTTTCAGCGAGCACGGCCTGCTCACCACCGTCTGCTACAAGCTGGGCGAACAGCCCCCGGTGTACGCGCTGGAGGGGTCGATCGCGGTCACCGGGGCACTGGTGCAATGGTTCCGCGACAACCTCGGCATCATCTCCACGGCGGCGGAGATCGAGGACCTCGCCCGGACCGTCGAGGACAACGGCGGCGCCTATATCGTTCCGGCCTTCTCCGGCCTGTTCGCGCCCCGCTGGCGGCCCGACGCCCGCGGCGTGATCGCCGGACTCACCCGGTTCGTCACCAAGGCCCATCTGGCCCGCGCGATCCTGGAGTCGACCGCCTTCCAGACCCGGGAGGTGATGGACGCGATGCGCGCCGACGCGGCGGCCCGCTCCCTGGACCTGGAATCGGTGGCGCTCAAAGTGGACGGCGGAATGGTCGCCAACGACCTGCTCATGCAGTTCCAGGCCGATATTCTCGACCTCCCGGTGGTCCGGCCGACGGTCAACGAGACGACCGCGCTGGGCGCCGCGTACGCGGCGGGGCTGGCGGTGGGCTACTGGTCGGGTATCGACGAGATCCGCGCCAACTGGACCGCCGATCGCACCTGGACCAGCACCATGTCCACGGCCGACCGGGACGCGCGGCTGCGCGACTGGAACAAGGCCGTCGAGCGCACCTACGACTGGGCGGAGTGAGCGGGCGCGCTACCGGCCGGCCACCACGACCGCCGGCCGATCCGCCGCCCGCGCCAACCGGTCCACGGCCTCGGCGAGCACCTCCGGCCCGGCGGTGGTGAAACACATCCGCATGGCGTGGGTGTAGGCGGTACTCACCGCGAACGCCTGCCCGGGCACGAACGCGACACCGGCCTCCAGCGCCCGGGGCAACAGTTCGGTGGTATCGGTGCCGTCGGTGAACTCGGCCCAGACGAACATGCCTCCGGACGCCGCGCTGCACCGCAGCCGGTCGCCGAAGCGGCTGCCCACGGCCTCGACCAGGGCGCCGGCCCGGGTCGCGTAGACAGTGCGCACGGTCTCGATATGGCCGCCGAGCCAGGCGGTATCGGCGAGTAGTTCGGTGGCGATCTGCTGGGTCAGCGCCGAGCCGCACAGGTCCGCGCCCTGTTTCAGCAGTTCGACGGCTCTGCACACCCGGTCCGGGGCGACCATCCACCCCACCCGCAGGCTCGGTGCGATGATCTTGGACGCGGACGACAACCGGATCACCGAACGCGAATACGACGCGACCGGTTCCGGTGCGGGCCGCTCGAACCACAGCTCACCGTAGGGGTCGTCCTCGATCACCCAGAACCCGTAGCGTTCGGCCAGCGCCGCCAGCGCCTGCCGCCGCCGCGGACTCATGGTCACCCCGCCCGGGTTGTGGAAATTGCTGACCGTATGCACCAGCGCGGGGCGCTGTCCCGCGGCGATCAACTCCTCCAGCGCATCGATCCGCAACCCCTCGTCGTCGAGCGGTACCGCCGCGATCCGGGCTCCGGCGGCCCGGAAGACCTGGATCGCGCCGACGTAGGCCGGATCCTCGACGACCACCAGCGCGCCGGGATCCAGCAGCACTTCCGCCAGCAGCGACAGCGCCTGCTGGGACCCGTGGGTCACGAACACCTCGCCGATCGTGACGGTGCGCCCGAGCCGCGCGGACTCCCGCGCCGCCAGTACCTCGCGCAGCGGCCCCCACCCCGGCGATTCGGTGTACTGCAGCGTCGCATTGGTGCGCAGCGCGGATTCCGCCGCCGCGGCGATCCGCACACCGGGCATGAGCTCGGCGTCGGGAAGTCCTCCGGCGAGGCTGACGATATTCGCGTCCGCGGTCAGTTTCAGCAGGTCACGGATCGCTGAACTGGTGAGACCGGCGAGCTTGCCGGCCAGCGGCGGTTGAGTTTCGGGCATGGGGCCTCCAAGGACGCACCTGGTAGAAACCCAATCATCCCATGAATATCCAAGATCTGAAATTGTGATCTCATATCTCGAGATCAGCGCCGGTCGGCGATCACCCACAGCAGCGTCTTGCCGTCCCGTTCCACCGTGGTGACGGTCTGCTTGTACACCGTCGTCGTACCGCCCGGCCGCCGCTCGGTCAGGTCCACGTCGAAGGTGTCCGGGGCCCGTTCGGTAATCCGCACACAGTGCCGGGTGTCCCTCGGGATCTGCGCGTCGATGGCCTGCTGGATGGTCTCGGCCGACGAGATGGACGGCGAATCCGACGCCACGAACTCCCGCGCCGCGACACCGTTGCGTTCGGAGTAGAACGCGTTCTGGAAGCCGAGAATCGCCCCCGGCCCGCTTCCGGTATCGCCGATCCCGTCACCGACGGTCACCGCGCCGTCCTGGCTCGCCGGACAGCTCAGCACGTCGACGGGCCCCGGCGGGCCGGCGGTCGGCTCGTCCCCGCCACTGGCCACGACCACGATCGCGACACCGACCGCGAGGAAGGCCACCACGACGGCGGCGATAGTGATGATCTTGTTCAACGGCAGTTTCCGGCGCGGCTTGGGCGCCAGCGCGCCCGCCACCGACTGCGGTGTGAGCTTCTGCGCGATCGGATCGCTGTCCCAGGACAACCCGCCCGGTTTCGGCCGGGCCGCCCCCGTGGCCGAATCGGTGCCCGGCCCACTGGCCCGGCCCGGCGTGGACCAGCCCGGCTCCGCGGTGCGATGACGGACGGTCGTCTGATCCGGATCCGGGGCACGCTCCGGCTGCCGCACGGCCGGATCCGACGGGTACTGGTGACGCACCGTCGCCGCATCCGGTGACACCGGCGAGCCGGAAGACGTGGGTGCCGGACGATGAACGGGTACGGAACTGTCCGGGGCCCGGTACTGGGGCGGCGGCGGAGGTACCGGCGGCGCTTCGGGTGGCGCCGGCGCGGAGGAACCCGCGGGCCGCCAGGTCAGTTCCCGGTTCTCCGAACCCTCCGGATTCCAGCCCTGGACCGGCAACTCACCCGTCGGCGGGCCGAACTCCGATACGGGCGGCCCGAAATCGCCGGTAGGAGGTCCGAAATCCGCCCGCTCCGATTCACGCTTTCTGCCTTCGCCCTCGCCGGTCACTGCCTATCCCTTTCGAGACACGCGGGTGGGGCGGCCGTGACCGACCGCCCCACCCGGCAAGATGTCACTCGTATCAGTACTGGAGTGAACCACCCCACTGGCTGTTGACGCCAGCGACGTTGATCGACTGCTCCGGGTAGTTGCCGGGCGGCAGCAGCGGCGGCGGCGGCGGAATCTTCGCCGCGGCCTCCAAGGCGGCGGCGCCGCCCGGCTGCATCGCGATCCAATGCTCGACCGCCGCCTTCGCGGTATTCACCGGAGTGGTGTCGATGGTGTGGTCCAGCCGGTTGTCCGGCAGTCCGTTACCACCGGTGAAGGTGGAGACGTTGATGGTGTTCTCGTCGACGAACTCCACCGAGATACCGGCCTCGCCCGTCCCCTGCGGGGTACGGAAACCGGCCGTGCCGACGTACCCGGCCTGGTTGGAGAAGTGGTGCGTATTCGCGAAATGCCCCGGGGCCAGCGAACCACCGTTGATCGCGGCACCGACCTCCATATGGGGGCCCTGCATCTCGACGACCGGAGCAACCGGCGCCGAATCCAGACTCGGCGCATCCCACTGCGGCTCCTGCGGCTGCACAAGGGTGTCGGTCTGCGGCGCACCCGGCTCCACGTCCACACCGGACTCCGGCGCCGGCGGCTCACCCGGCCGCGCGGGCGGCTGCGGCGCATCCGGCTTATCCGGAGTAATCGCCGGCTGCACCGCTTCGGGCTGGCCCGGCACCGGCAGCGGTGCCACACGCGGAGTGGTCACACCCGGCTGAGTGGGACCCGTCAGGTTCTGATCGCCCTCCTGGCCCGGCCCCGGAGTGGTTACCCCGGGCTGGCTGGGAGTGGGCGTATTCCCCTGCTGGTTCTCGTTCTGCACCCCCGGCTGGCTGGGAGTGGTCTCCGGACTGTTCTGATCCTGGGTCTCGCCCGGCTGCTCATTGGTCCCCGGCTGCGCGGGCGCCGGCGTGGCCGGCGTGGTCGGCGCCGTCGGCTGCTCACTCGGAACGGCCCCCGCCGGCGACGCGAAGATTGCCATCGCCGCGGCGGTGGCAAGCGGCAGCGAAGTGCTCGCCACCGCCCGGCTCGACCGGTTCGGCTTACGATGTTTCACTATTCGCCCAATCCCTCTCCCGGACCCGGCGCCATACGCGGACCGTATCCAGTTCTGACAATCCGAGACACGGACCGGACGGGGACCCGGGTGGGCTGTACGTTGTCCGAGTCCGAAAGGACGAACCCCCCGGCACCAAACCTCGCGACCGCCCGTCGATCGCATCTCTGCTTCGGAAGTGAACCACACCAATCCACTTCCGGCAACGTGACGAAATCCCACCAGCAGTAACATTTTGCGCGGCTTCGCCGCGCGGGGGTTCGGCCCCCTGAGCGTCGCCTGTCAGCACTCGAGACTCGCGGCTGCGCCGCCTCGCTTCGAGTGCTGACAGGCGACGCGGGCCGAACCCTTTCAGGGCCTCGTAAGCTCGAACGGTCGATCGAGGGGATCAGTCAGCGCATGCTGACCCGCACCC